>NZ_JBFUDR010000556.1:0-1848 GCF_056404615.1 Massilia sp. P2_C2
CCGGCCACGCTGCGCCTGTTTGCCGACGGCGAGGCGTCCACGCGCGCCGCCCTGATCGACGCGCTGTTCCTGCGCTGCGCCGCGGCCTGGGTGCAGCCCGACGGCGACAACGCGTGGCTGCCGCTGCCGCGCGTGCCGCTGCGCCTGGCCGGGCTGGCGGACGAGGAGGCGATGTTGCCGTATCCCGTCCGCTCGCACCCGGCCCCGCGCCTGCTGACGGAGTATTTCTGTTATCCGGAAAAATTCCATTTCATCGACGTCGACCTGGCGGCCCTGCAAGGCCTGCTCCCGCCGCGCTGCCGGGGTGTTACCTTGCACCTGGCGCTGACCGGCATCGCCGCCGATTCCGATACGGCCCGCCTGCTGGCCGGGCTGGACGCGCGCAACCTGCTGCCCGGCTGTACGCCCGTGATCAACCTGTTCCCGAAGGCCGGAGCGCCGCTGCAGCTCGCGTACACGAGCGCCGACTATCCGCTGCTGGCCGATGGCGCCCACGCGGCGGCGTACGAGATCCACAGCGTCGACGCCGTGCGCCTCGTGCGCGAAGGGACGGGGACGGTCACGCCGTTCGAACCATTGTACGCAYCGGGCGACGCGGGCCGGGCCGGCGCCGCGCATTACTGGATCGCGCGGCGCGACCACACGACGGCCGGCGTCAGCCCGGGCCACGAGATGCGCATCGCGCTCGTCGACGGCGATTTCCGGCCGCTAGCCGCAGCCGGCGCGACGCTGTCCACCGAGCTGACGTGCACCAACCGCGACGTGCCGTCCCGGCTGCCGTACGGCCAGCCGCAGGGCGACCTGCGCAGCGACGAGCTGTCCGGCCTGGCGCCCATCCGCATGCTGCGCAAGCCATCGCCCGGCTGGCGCTTCGCCGGCACGCGCGGCGCGCACTGGCGCCTGATATCCCACCTCGCACTGAACCATGCCGGATTGACGGTCGCCGGCCTGGCCGAATTCCAGAAGATGCTCGCACTGTACGACCTGCCGCGCTCCCCCGTGGCGCAACGCCAGATCGCCGGCATCGTCGGGCTGGAACACGGCACGGTGCGCGCGTGGATCGGTGCGGCGCCGGTCGCCACGCTGTTGCCGGGCATCGGTATCCGCCTTACCGTCGACGAGGAGGCATTCGCCGGCAGCGGCATGTATCCGTTCATACAGGTGCTCGACCGGTATTTCGCGCTGAACGGGCAGCTCAACTGCTTCACCCGGCTGCAGGTCGTCTCGCACCAGACCGGCCTGGAAATCCTCGCCTGTGCACCGCGCGGGGCGGCCGTGGCGCCGGACGGCGGATGGACCTGATCGCCCGCCTGCTGGCCGAACCCCAGCGCTTCGAATTCGTCCAGGCCGTGCGCCTGCTGTTGCTGGCGCTGGGCGACCGCGGCATCCCCGAGCATCGTGCGCTGGCCCGCCACCTGCGCTTTCCCAACAGTCTGAAGCTCGCATTCCCGCCCAGCCAGCTGGAGGCAGCTGCACAGGACGCGGACGGCTACCGGCTGACCCCGAGCTTCATGAGCCTGCTGGGCGCGCACGGTGCGCTGCCGCTGCACGTGACGGAGCGGATCCTCGCGCTGCCGGCCGAGGGGGGCGAGGCCGACGCGGCACGCGCCTTCCTCGACATGTTCAGCACGCGCATGATCGCGCTGTGGTATCGCGCCTGGCAGAAATACCGCATGGAGCACCTCGTGGCCGGTCCGCACGACGGGTTCCTGCCGATGCTGCTGGCGCTGGCCGGCGTGCCTGCCGGCGGCGCGTTTGCGGCCGACGGCGTCCCGGACACCGCCCTGGCCGCCTTCGCCGGCCTGCTGCGCCGGCGCCAGGTGTCGGCGGCCGTGCTGGGGCGGGTAT
>NZ_JBFUDR010000557.1:0-1841 GCF_056404615.1 Massilia sp. P2_C2
CCCTACCGCCGGCGCGGCGGGCGTAGCGCCGGCGGCAGCTGGTTGTGGATGCGCACGGCCGCGCGCGCTGCCTGGCCCGTCGCCACGGCGATCTGGTTCAGGCCCACGACGACGTCGCCGATCGCGTACAGGCCGGGCACCGTCGTTTGCTGGTGCTCGTCCACGACCAGTTCCTCGCACTGCGCCGTGTGCGCGCCCGGGTTCGCCGCGAGACTCGAGCGGGCATGCTCGCCCAGCATCGGATAAAACACGTCCGCCTCGTGATCCTGGTCGTCGTCCGTGTGCAGCACGGGCTTCATGGCAGCATCCAGGGTGACGGCGCGCAGCGGCGAGTCGATATGGCGCACGCCGGCCGCGTCCAGCCGGCGCCGGTCGTCATCCGTCAGCATCGACGGCGAGCCGCGCTCGAACAGCGTAACGTCCGCGCTGAACGTGCGCATGAACAGCGCATGGCCCACGGGATTCGTCTCGGCCGTCGCGACGGCGATGCGCTTGTCGATCACGTCGAAGCCGTCGCACACGGGGCACAGGCGCACGGCGCCGAAGGCGACGGCTTCGCGCCAGTTCTCGATCGGCAGCCCGCCGTCGGCGACGCCCGTCGCCAGCAGCACGGTGTGGGCGCGGATCGGCACGACGGCGTCCTCGCCCTCGGGCACGTAGTCGCCGACGAACAGACCGTCCTCGATGCGCAGGTCGACGACTTCGCCCGGCATCACGCAGCCGCCGTAACGCTGCAACTGCGTCGCCAGGTTGCCCAGCAGGATGTGGCYGGGCACGCCCTCGGGAAATCCGGGATAGTTGTGCGAGACGGGAATCAGGCGCAGGCGGCTGTTGCCCTTGTCGGCGAGGGCGACGTTGCGCGTGAAACGGCGCAGGTAGATGGCGGCGGTGAGGCCGCCCGGGCCCCCGCCGACGATCAGGGTGTCGTACACATGCGCGTAGGCGACATGCGCGTAGGCGACATGCGCGTAGGCGACATGCGCGTAGGCGACCTGCGCGGTGGCGAGTTCGGATGATGTAGGCATGGGCCGATTATCCGCAGGGTGGTTGCGGCCGGGCTATCGGCGCGTGTCCCGTGGCCGGGTCGGAGCCCGCTTACAGGTGGTTATGCGTGTCCGAGCAGTCGTGCAGCTCGGGTTGCAGCGTGACGTGGTCGATGCCGTGCCTGTCGAGCAGCATGGCCTTGACGGCGCGCAGCACGTCGGGCCATGCGTCCAGGTCGTCGATCTCCAGGTGGCCGATCAATGCGGGTTCGCCCGGCGACATGTCCCACACGTGCAGGTCGTGCACGGAGCGCACGCCCGGGATGCCGGTCAGGTCGGCGCCGATCTTCAGGTAGTCGATGTGGTGCGGCACGCCTTCCATCAGGAAATGGTACGACTCCCGCAGGATGCTCACGGTCGACTTGAGGATCAGCAGCGACACGAAGATGGACAGGATCGGGTCGATGCGCACCCAGCCGGTGAAATGGATGACGGCGCCGGCCGCGATGGCGGCAATGGAGCCGAGCAGGTCGCCCAGCACGTTGACGAGGGCGGCGCGCGTGTTGATGCTCTGCTCGTCGCGCGACAGCACCCAGGCAACCGTGATGTTGATGCAGGCGCCGATCGCGGCGACGATCAGCACGGTCTTGCCGGCCACGTATTCGGGGTGCGCGAGGCGCTGGACGGCCTCGAACACGATCCAGCCGACGAGCAGGAGCATGGCGAGGCTGTTGACGAATGCGGCCAGCGCTTCCGCGCGCACGAAGCCGAACGAATGGCGCGCGGACGGCGGCCGCCGCGCGATCAGCTGGGCCAGCAGCGCGAGGCCGAGGGCGGCGGCATCGGTGACCATGTGAC
>NZ_JBFUDR010000558.1:0-1839 GCF_056404615.1 Massilia sp. P2_C2
GAAGACGGAACTGCTGGAAGGCGGCATCCGCGTGCCCGCCATCGTGCGCTGGCCGCGTCGCCTCCATGCCGGCACGGTCACGGAACAGGTGGCGATCAGCATGGACTGGCTGCCGACCCTCCTCGCCGCCGCCGGCACCGCGCCCGATCCGGCCTACCCGCCCGACGGCCAGGACCTGCTGCCCGTGCTGACCGGCCAGCGCGCGCCGGCCGCGCGCACGCTGTTCTGGCGCTACAAGGCGAACGCCCAGCGCGCCGTCCGCTCCGGCAACTGGAAATACCTGCGCATCAACGGCAACGAATTCCTGTTCGATGTGACGGTGGACCAACGCGAGCGCGCCAACCTGGCGCAGCGGCATCCGGACGTGTTCGCCCGGCTGAAGAGGGAATGGGAAACGTGGAATGCGGGCATGCTGGCGATTACGCCCGAGGTACGCACGCATGGCGTGAACGGCAAGGTGCAGGCGGACCATTACCACGCCGACGGCACCGACTAAGCTGCAGGCGGGCTTACTCGTCCGCGGCGTCGTCCTTGTCGTCGCGGCCCAGCAGCTCGCTGGACCACTCCTGCCAGGTGCAGCGCGGGCAGCGGCGCCACAACAGGATCAGGAAAAACGTCGCGCAGCCGCCCGCCAGCACGACGGCGTGCAGGGCAAGATCCGGTTCGAGTCCGTAGAACAGGTCCAGCATGGCGCACCTTCCTTCCCGGCGGCATCATTCGTATCGTTATCGCATGATTCCAATGTAGACCAACCGGGAGGTCGTGTCCAGCGGACGGACCGCGTGTGTATCAGATCGGCTTCAGGAACAGGCCTACGGTAAGGGCAATGCCGATGCCGACGATCGCCACGCGCAAGGCTTTCTCGTTGACGCGATGCAGCGCCCACGCCCCGAGCAGCCCGCCGATGATGGCACCCGCCGCCAGCACGCCGCACTGCAGCCAGTGCAGTTGCGGCGACGTCAGGAACAGCACGACGGCCGACGCGTTCATCACCCCGGCCAGCACGTTCTTGGTGGCGCCGGCATTGCGCGCGGCGAGGCCGGCCATCGTCAGCGCGGCCAGCATCAGGATGCCGATGCCGCCACCAAAATAGCCGCCATAGACGGCGATCAGGAATTGCGCGACGCCCGTCGCCGCGGGTCCGAGGTGCACGGCGCCGCCCGCGCCGGGCTTGCGGAAGAAGCTCCCCCACGTGAACACGGCGGTGGCGAACAGCACCAGCCACGGCACGAGCCGCGCGAATACCGCGGGCGACGTGTGCAGCAGCAGCAGCCCGCCCGCCGCGCCGCCGGCGATGCTCAGCACGAACAGCGCCCAGAACGGCAGGCCGCCGGCGCCGGACACCAGCTTGCGGCCGGCGAACCCGGACGTGATCTGCGCCGGGAACAACGCGACGGTCGAGGTGATATTGGCGGCGAGCGGCGACATGCCCGACACGATCAGCGCCGGCAGGGTCACGAACGACCCGCCGCCCGCCAGCGCATTCTGCACCCCGGCCCACAGCCCGGCCAGGAACACGAGCAGCAGCATCATGTTGCGGCACCCGGCGGGCGGGTGGCATGGGCGGTCGGGCGGTATCGTGTGGCCATGGCGGGGCCGGCGCGCGCGGGCCGGCGAACGGTTGCGGGGACGCCCATCTTACACTGGCGCCCCGTGTCCCGGCACTACACGTCAGCGGCCGCCCTGCTCCCCCTTCTTGTGGCCGTGGTCGCCCTTGTCCGGACCGTGCTGCGGTGCCGCATGCGGCTGCGGCTGCGGCTGCGGGTGCGCGGCCTGGGCGGGGGGATGCGGCGCCTCATGCGGCGCCGGCCGGGGCGCGGGCTCGGGCGCCGGTTGCGG
>NZ_JBFUDR010000559.1:0-1821 GCF_056404615.1 Massilia sp. P2_C2
TCCAACAACGTAGCTTAATGTTCAATTGGCCTGTGAGTCTCAAAAACCATGTGCTCGTCTTCGTCATGGCGTCCTTGCTCGGATGCTCGCAAGGTGTGCCAATTTCCATTACCAATCAATCTGGACGAGCCCTGCAGGAGGTTATAGTTTCCGGTTCCGGATTCAATCAACATATTTCATCGATTGCGGCAGGGGAGACCGCTACACTACATGTCCATCCCAAAGGTGAGACGGGCGTTGCGATAGGGTTCGACTTAGGGGCAAAAAACTTCTCGTACGCCGAAAACGGCTATTTCGAAGCCAACGGGTATAATGTCGAGATTATCGTAGATCCCACTGGGCGTGCTTCAGTACGCGCTGAATTGGCTAATTGGTAGAGTAACAAATGCCGGAACTCAAGCTTCAGTACGCATTCACTCAGGACAAGTTTCAGCATGCGAAGCGCCCACTTAAAAAAGAGGCTTTCGACATGACAGGTAAATGTAGATGTTTAGTTTCGTGCGATCATGTTCCTCATCGTAGCTGGCCATTGTTTCGTGCAAGGGCTATGCTGGCCGACTTGATTGCTGGGTTCAGCAGTCCCGGCATTCAACCGCAACAGGAGCAGTCCGCAGCATGAGTTCACGCATCAATGCTGGGCGAATCATCAAGGTGAACCATGCAGGCGAGCATGGTGCTGTGAATATATATATGCCGGGCAGATAGCAGTGGCACGCGTGCGAGCACGCGCGCTGGCTGTGCTGCCGGCCCTGCCCGACGGCGCAAACTCATGTGCAGGTGAACTCGACACTGACGTTGAAGGAATTTTATGAAGTGGAGCCAACTGAAGAAGAGAATTGAAGACAACTTCGCGGCTTCCGTTCACGGCCGTGTAAAAGTATGGTCTACACGTTATCGGCATGCACATGATCAGGATGGCGAAGCCTGGATCACTTTTGATGGGCAAAGAGTCATCAGCTTGGCAACATTTTCATATGAAGTGGAAGCGGGGCAGGTGCGCAACAAGATAAGAAGAACTTCCGGTTGCGTTGACTACAGAAACCCTGAACATCAGGCGGGATACTACTCTGCATATGATGAAGCAGACCGCATCGTGAACTATCAAGAGTTTTATCCGCTTTGGGAATTCAACAAGTCGCTTTTTGCATATCTAAATCTTTCGATTGCCGATGCACTGCGATCGACAGATCCGCTGACCAAGGCCTTGGGGATATTGGACCGGCGCTTCGGAAAGCGGCGCCTGAAAGATTTCGATCAGGCTGGGGAGAGCGTGCTAGTAAAAAAGATGTATGAKTATCGTTGCATCTGCGAAGGTATCGTTGCTGCTGATTCAAGGCTGCAGATTGAAGAGATGTCGTATCAAGTACCGTGAAAAGCACCGTATTGCCATCATTCGGTAGAACAGTTCAAGTGGAAAATTCATGGGCAAAAAACGCCTCGAAGCCATCAGCCACGCTGTCATCGCCATCATCATTACCATATCGACCAGGACGAGCTCCAGTACGCAGGTCTTCCACTTGATTGGCGCTCCCGCGCTAACCTGTTCAATCGATTTCTCCAAGGAGCCCACGGTAGGCACTGTCACTAACGGCGCCACCACCAAAAGATGCGTGACTAAAAATTCCTTATCGACGAAGATCGACGGATCAGCCAATGGAGCAGCAATGGGAAAAAACCGCCTCGAAGCCTTCAGCGACGGCGTCATCGCCATCATCATCACCATCATGGTGCTGGAACTCAAAGTCCCGCACGACCCCGATTTCCGCGCGCTGATCCCGCTGTGGCCGGTGTTCATGAGCTACGTACTGAGCTTCGTGTACG
>NZ_JBFUDR010000560.1:0-1798 GCF_056404615.1 Massilia sp. P2_C2
ACCCCATACGTAATGCCTCCGTCGACGAGCATCCCCGCCGGAACGTATCTGACGGGGTTCGTCAGCTCCGCCGGGTCATGCCGGTCGGGCGGCTTTATCGATTACAACGGCGGCGGCAAACGAGGCTGCTTGTCGGGCAGCGACACCCAGGGCGCCAATACGTTGAGCGGGCTGACCAATTTCAATATCAATGGGGCTAATGACATATTGGGCTCGAAAGACGGCACCATTGGTGTGGACATCTTCGATGCCAACGGCGATGGACGTCAGGACATTTTGCGGTGGCACAGCGATGCGACCAAGAACGCCCTGTACTTGAGCAATGGCGACGGCACCTTCAGTCTGTCGAGCACGTTCAATCTGGGCGGTGCGACGCCCGTCCAGTTGCGAAACGCGAATTTCGGCTATGTCCTCGGTGATTTTACCGGCCATGGCGCCGTTGAGATATTGAGGCTCGCCAGTGCGCCTTCGGCTGGCACTGCCACCAGCAACCTCTTGTTGACCAAGAGCGATGCAACGCCGCCGGACCTGATGAATTCGGTCACCTCGGGCATGGGTGTGCAGACAAACATCTATTACGTCCCGTTGTCCGACGCAAATTATGGCGACGTCATTCGTTACGCCGACGATGCCCGCAACCCGACGTATGCGGTCGCCAATGCGCAAGACAAGACGCCGACCATGTATGTCGTGGCCAGGACGATATCGGACGCCGGTGTGGGCGCATCGATCAAGCGAAACGGTGGC
The DNA here is from genome assembly GCF_056404615.1 of Massilia sp. P2_C2. Lineage (NCBI taxonomy): Bacteria > Pseudomonadati > Pseudomonadota > Betaproteobacteria > Burkholderiales > Oxalobacteraceae > Massilia > Massilia sp. P2_C2. The sequence continues at coordinate 748 of NZ_JBFUDR010000560.1, forward strand.
GCGGCGCCAACGACGACGACGGAATACAGTTACGCCGGCTTGAAGAAAGATATCCGTGGCCGTGGTTGGCTGGGCTTCCGGGAAGTGCGCCGTCAAATCGTTGCGCCAAATGGCGAAGCCTTGACCACGGTAACCCAGCGGATGCAGGTCCATCCCTACATTGGCATGACGGCCAGCGCCAAGACCTATCGCGGGACCATCAGTTCCGCCGGCAGTTCCATGCTGACCGGTGGCTCCATGCTGTTGTCATCGACCACGAACGTGTACTGTGATCAGACCAACCAGGCCAATGCCGCGGCGGCGACTGCCAGCGTGCCCTGTCCGGTCAGTGCCAAGGTGGCAAGGCCTTACGTCTATCAAACCATCAGCTTCGGCAACGATCTGGACGGTACCGCGCTGCCCCAGCAGACAACCACGGTGACGCAATTCTCCGATTCGGGCGAGCCCCTGCAGGTGCAGACCGAGACAAAGGGCACGGTTGCCGGTGTCTCGCAGACATTTACAAAAACCGTGACCAACACGCTGGATACGGCAGCCAACAATACCGCCTGCACCGACGCCAGCGGTCTGGTGTGCGCATGGGTGATCGGCAGGATGAGCCGGTCCACCGTCAACAGCCAGGTGCCCAGCGCGGTTGCGGGCGTGGTCAGCCAGGGGACATCGGCCGTTGCCAACACCAACCCGGCGCCGCCGCCGCCGACACCTGTCCYGATGAGTCAGATATTGAGCGTTATCGTCAATTTGCTCATGGACGATTGAATCGCTCAAGAACACCCCAGGTCATGAACAGTACCGGCAGCACGAGACCGGATGTGCAAGCGCCTGCTTGCACATCCTGGGCGGGATTGGCCTTCAACTATCACTCGACGAAGTGGCCCCGGTTTGGCGCACGCGACCAATCGTCCGTACGTCAGCTCGACCTAATTAAAAATTGCAGGAACAAGAAATGAAGCTCACATCAGAGGTTGGGAACTCGGGATGCGGCATGTCTGAAGATACAGGCCGCCAGCGGGTCGGATACATGGCCGGCGTGGTTTGCGCTATGGAGGCG
>NZ_JBFUDR010000561.1:0-1784 GCF_056404615.1 Massilia sp. P2_C2
GGCCGGCTTCGCGCGCGCGGTCTTCGCGGGTGCGGCGACGGCGCGTACCGCCGCTTGTGCCGCGCTCTTTGCCGCCTGTGCCGGCGTAGGTGCAACCTTCGCGCGGGCCGTCTTCGCCGCGGGCGCCGTTTTTTTCGTCGCAGCCGCCTTTGCCGGGGCCCGGGCCGGGACGGCCTTCTTCGCCGTCCCCTTCGCCGCGCTCGCGGCAGTCTTCGTGGCCGTCCTTGCCGCCACCGTCGTCCTTGCCATGGGGACCTCCTTCGTTAAACAAGCCAAACAATATATATCATTCGACCCATACGCGGAAGGGCGCACCCCGCGTCAGGCGCCCGTGCCGTCGCCGCCGGCGTCGCGGTAAGCCTCGGYGATGGCGGCGAACCGGTCCTCGATCTCGAAGAATGCGTCGAGCACGTCCGGATCGAAATGCGTGCCGCGGCCCTTGCGCATCACGTCCAGCGCCTGCTGATGCGTGAACGCGGGCTTGTAGACGCGGCGCGAGATCAGCGCGTCGTACACGTCGGCCACCGCCATCAGGCGCGCCGACAGCGGGATCCGCTCGCCCGCCAGGCGGTCCGGATAGCCGGAGCCGTCCCATTTCTCCTGGTGCGAATGCGCGATCTCGCGCGCGAACATGAGAAAACCGTTGGTGCCGCCGATGTGCTTCTCGACCAGCATGATGGTGTCGCGCCCGTACACGGCGTGCAGCTTCATGACCTCGAATTCCTCGCGGTCGAGCAGGCCGGGCTTTTGCAGGATGCGGTCGGGGATGCCCACCTTGCCGATGTCGTGCAGCGGCGCCGAGCGGTACAGCAATTCGACGTTCTCGTCGCTCAGCTCGGCCGCGAAGCGCGGGTGACCCTGCAGGTGCCGCGCCAGCGCGCGCACGTAGTGCTGCGTGCGGCGGACGTGGCCATCGTCCGCCTTGCCGGCCTGCTCGACCGTGTTGTCGCGCCTGTCGGCCAGCGACGCCATCGCCATGATGATGGCTTCCTGCATCAGCGCCAGCTGCGCCGTGCGGTCCTGGACGAGCTTTTCCAGGTTCTCGTTGTGCTCCTTCAGCTGGCGCCGCGCATCCAGCAGCGTGAGCTGGGTGGCCACGCGGGCGAACAGGATCGGCGGACTGACCGGCTTGGCGATGTAGTCGACGGCGCCCAGCGACAGGCCCATCGCCTCATCCTCGACCTGGCTCTTCGCGGTCAGGAAGATCACGGGAATGTCGGCCGTGACCGGATTCGCCTTCAGCTGGCGGCAGGTCTCGTAGCCGTCCAGGCCGGGCATCATCACGTCGAGCAGAATCAGGTCCAGGCCGGGCGTGGCCTGGGCAATCTGCAGCGCCAGGCTGCCGTTGTTGGCGACCTTCGTGTTATACCTGTCCTTGAGCAGGCGCGACAACAGCATGATGTTGTCGGGCGTGTCGTCGACGATCAGGATGGTCGGCCTGTCCTTGTTGTTCTTGGTACTCGTGGTTCCAGTGGCGAAGGTAGTCATCGGTTTTCCGCGATATCGGGGCGGGTCGTGGCGGCCGGCAGCAGCTGGCGCGCCTCTTCGAATTCGTAACGGGACAGGTGTTGTTCCAGGCGCGCCAGGCGCTGCGCGTCGAGCACGCCGGCCAGGTGCGCGCGCACCGTCAGGAAGTAGTCGAGTGCGTCGCCCGAGTACTCGGCCAGCAGCTGGTCGAGCTGGGCGACGGCTTCCTGCCCGGCGCCGTCCGCATCCGCAGGCAGTACCGGCGCCGCCTCGGGTGCAGATGCGGGTGCGGGCATGGCCGCCGCGCTGGCGATGTA
>NZ_JBFUDR010000562.1:0-1769 GCF_056404615.1 Massilia sp. P2_C2
GGTCGAGGCTCAGCGCAGGTTCCACGCCGGCCGTCGTCACGACGCGCCGCGTCGGCTCGATCTTCGCCAGGCGCACCGGCTTGCCTTCCAGTGCCGCCTCGACCTGGGCGCGCAGGCCCGGCTCGGGCGCGTCGAGCAGCACGCGCACTTCCAGGTATGGCCAGGCGTCGCGGGGCAGGTCCGGCAGGTCGAGGCCGACCAGTGCCGCGATCGCCTCCTTGACGGGCGCCGGGCTGGCCGGCACGCGCAGCAGGTCGACGGCGCGCGGGACGTACAGCGGTTCGATGGCGGTGGCGCGCGGACCGTCCAGGTCGATGCGCAGCACCTGGTGCCTGTAGCCGACTTCGGCGAACGACAGCGGGAGGGGGCTGCCGCAGTAGCGCAGGTGGTCCTGCTGGCCGACCCGCTGGGCCAGGTGCAGGTGGCCCAGCGCGGCGTAGGCGACGTCCGGGCCGAACATCGTCGCGGGAAGTGCTTCCGTGCCGCCGATCACGATGCGCCGCTCGGAATCGGGCGACGCATCGCCGCCGACCATGTGGCAATGGCCCATCGCGACGATCGCCTGGCCGGCCAGGGCCCGGGCGCGTGCCAGTTCGTGGACCTGCTGGTAGAGCAGCCGGATGCCGGCCAGGTAGGCGTCGAACGCGTCGCCGCCGCCAGCCTCCGCGGCCGGCGGGGACACGCGCGGCACGTCGCCCGGGCGCAGGAACGGGATCGCCACGCACCAGGCTTGGACATTGCCATCGTTGCCGGTCAGCGGTACGAGGAAGCGTTCGAGGTCGATGTCGCCTGCCGCGTCGCGCACGACGTGGCCGACGACGCGCGTGCCGTGCGCTTCCAGCAGCGGGCCCGGGGCCTCGAGCCGGCCCGGTGAATCGTGGTTGCCGGCGATGACGACGATGTCCAGTTGCGGCGCGCGTGCCCGCGCCTGCTGCAGGAAACGGTACAACTGGCGCTGCGACGCGGCGGACGGGTTCGAATTGTCGAACACGTCGCCGGCGATCAGCAGGGCGTCCGCCCGTTCGGCGACGATCGTGTCGAGCAGCCAGTCGAGGAAGCACTGGTGTTCGTAGGTCCGGTCGAAATTGTGCAGGGTCTGGCCGAGGTGCCAGTCCGATGTGTGCAGCAGCCGCATGGTCGTTAGAAAATCCGCAACAGTGATTGAGCTTGGGCGCCAATATAGCGCAGACGGCGCGATACTGTAAAAAAAACCAGTACTTTTTCTCGGTGACCTGTGCAAATGTTGATCTGCTGTTATTAGAATGTCGGGATGACTGAACCAATTCTGTCCGTTGCTGTCGCCCGCGCCCTGCACCTGGCGGCCCAAGGCATGCTGCAGCCCCGGCGTACCCGCGCCACGAAGGATGACGTGCTGGCCGCGATCCGCCGCATGGGTGTGCTGCAGATCGATATCATCAGCGTCGTCGCGCGCAGTCCGTATCTCGTGCTGTGGAGTCGCCTGGGCGACTACGATCCGACTGGCTCGACCAGTTGCTGGCCGAGGGCGGGCCGTTCGAGTATTGGGCGCACGAGCCTCGTGCGCGACCTGGCTGCCGCGCTCGTCCGCTGCGCATGCTGGCATGGCTGTCCGCAGGTCGTGCTGGCGCAGGCCGAACCGGCTGGGATCGCGGCACCGCTGGCCATCGCGCTGGGCCAGGCGCCCGGTGCCGTGCTCGCCGCGGACTGACCCGGCGGTCCCGGCGCTATGGCCGGCATTCGGAAAGGGTAGAGGTCCGTTTGTGTTAGATCAAATGCACACTCCTCAGCCG
>NZ_JBFUDR010000563.1:0-1750 GCF_056404615.1 Massilia sp. P2_C2
AGGCAACGCTACGTGCGAGCTTGGATGGTGACTCGCTTACCCACCTTTTTTTCCAATCCAAAGCGCTGGGTGGCTGTGCTGCTCGGCGTTTCAAGGAAGCCAACCAGCGCGCGATCAAGCCGAATTCTCCGGTCGTGATATTACCCAGAAGGCGGTATTCGATAAATCACTCCTCAATTTCGTTTGCGTGTTGTCCACACACTACCAAAATTCCCCATCATTGGTGTCGAATGGAAGTTCAGCGTAAAATTTTATCGAAAATGTGCACATAAGGAACTAAATGATTGAATAGTTCCATGCACAAATGCGAGTTTAGAGGAGAATAATTATGAACGACCGAGTGGAAATTGATCCCGAGGAAGAGGATCCCGAGGAAGAGGATCCCGAGGAAGAGGAAACCGAGGAAGAGGATCCCGAGGAAGAGGAACCCGACGAGCAGAAAATTGATCCTGTCTTAGTTGAAAGATTTGCACGCGGCAATGGGACTATGTTCGTCGGCTCGGGAATCTCACTCGGCGCTGGACTTCCAAACTGGACAGAACTAATTGCTCCACTAAAATCTGACCTCGATATCGATGCTAACAGCAATATAGATCCATTACAAGTGGCCGAGCTTTACGAAGTTAAGAACGGTAGGTCAGCTTTAATACAGTACCTCAAGGATCGATTAGGAAATGTTAGATTCCACCTAACAAGAATACATGAATTAATTGTTTCGTTGCCTGTTCAAAGAATATACACGACTAATTTCGACACTTTCCTAGAGCAGGCCTCTCAGAAAAGGCAATTAAATCGGAACGTGATTTCCAATGTGCACCATGTCGGCCTATCGGACGCATCAGCATTGTCAATAGTCAAGTTACACGGCGACTTGGCAGACCCAGCGTCGATCGTAATCACCGCCCGGGATTTTTATAGCTACTTTTCACGAAACCCTGCCGTTGCGGACCTTCTTAAAGTGGAATTGCAAACGAAGACAGTACTCTTTGTCGGCTATAGCTTCAGCGACCCAAACCTTGGGATGATACTAGGAAATGCGGTTTGGCAAGGAGGATCAATTAATCCGTTAATCTACACAGTGCAGTTCCAGAAGAATGAACTAGCAGCACAAGCGATGCACGTGCGCGGAATTAAATTAATTTCGCTAGATGCAGAAGCTGGGACTTACGATGCGGAAGAGAAGCTGGAAAAATGGCTCCTGCATTTTCGTCAATTGCTCATAAATTTCGATCGCCGGAAACAGATGTTTTTCGACAGCAAAACATTTCCCGAAAATCTTGTCTCATTCTCAGAGCCGAAACATTCGATCAAGCGAAAACAGATGGATGAACGGATGAGAACGGCGCTCTCCTCAGAGTTCCGGGTTATCGTTATTAAAGGCGAAGCGGGTGTCGGCAAAAGTCACATAACCGCTGAGGCGGCAATTAATCGGCTTCAGCCGAACAACAGAAATTTCCTTAGTGAGGTCTTTGAACGAGTAATCTGGATTCGGACGACGTCTACAAGCGGGAGAAAAGGCACACACACTTTAGAGGCAATTTTTCACGCCATAGCAAGCCAGGTTGACACAAATTTGTCCGCTGGAGAACTGCGCCGCGAGCGGCCGAAAAAAAAATCGATGCAATTCTTCAGGAATTACGGCTATTGGTTGTTATCGAGGATCTCGAAGACCCTCGTTTGAGTGGAACCCGTGGCGACCGTGATCAGACCACGCCGGATGCACTGGAGCGCGAGTTTGAAGATATCAGAG
>NZ_JBFUDR010000564.1:0-1749 GCF_056404615.1 Massilia sp. P2_C2
GGAACATGCGCTGCACCCACAGCAGCGCGTGCAGACCGCCGCCGCGCGAACTGCCGACGATGAACACCGCCGTCGGAGCGTCCGGCTGCGGTTCCGGGGTATCGGTGCACGGGCCCGCAGGCTGGGCGGCGAACACGCGGTCGACGTCGGCGATGCGGGCACGCGTATCCGTGTAGTGGCGGCGCACGGCGAGGCACAGGGCCACGACGAGGCCTGTGAGCAGGATGGTGACCCAGCCGCCTTCCATGAACTTTTCCACGATGGTGACGACGAGGATGCTGGCCGTCACGGCGAAGCCGCACAGCGACAGCATCAGGCGGCGCAGCCAGCCCGCGTCGCCGCGGTGGCGCAGCCAGTAGCGGGACAGGCCCAGCAGCGACAGGCTGAACGTCAGGAACACATTGATGCTGTACAGGACGACGAGCAGGTCCACGCGCCCGCCGCTCGCGAGCAGCACGAGGGCCGCCGCCATGCCCATCAGCAGCACGCCGTTCTGCGTGACGAGGCGGCTGGACAGATAACGGAACTGGTGCGGCACCCACGAATCCTGCGCCATGTTGGCCAGCACGGAAGGACCGCCCAGGAAGCCGGTGTTGGCGGCGACGAGCAGCAGGCCGGCCTCGCAGGCGAGCGTGATGGCGAGCACGACCCCCAGCACCGTGCCATCGAGGCCGGCGTGCTGCAGGATCGCACGGAAGGCGACCGCGTTCAGCGTCTGGCCGTCCTGCGGCGTAGCGTTCCACAACAGGTACAGCAGGATGATGCCGCCGGCCGTGAAGGCCAGGCTGCAGGCCATGTACAGCATCGTCATGCGGCCCGTGCGTACGCGCGGCTCGGCCAGCGAGTTCACGTTGTTCGACACGGCTTCGATGCCCGTATAGGTACCGCCGCCCAGCGAATAGGCCTTCAGGAGCAGTGCGAGCGTGAAGATCCACGACGTCTGGCCGGCGAGGCCCGTCGTCTCGCGCACGGTGTCGGGCAGCAGCGCGGGAATCGCGCCGCCCTTGACGGCCACGCCGTACACGATCAGCAGGACGTGCGTGGCGACGAAGCCGAGGAAGATCGGCAGCAGCACGCGGATCGATTCCTTCATGCCGCGCAGGTTCAGCCACAGCAGCATGACGACGAGCCCCAGCTCCGTGCCCAGTTTCCAGGCCTGGAAGCCGAGCGGCAGCAGCGAGAACAGGGCGTCGACGCCGCTCGCGATCGAGATGGCGACCGTCAGCACGTAGTCGACCACGAGGGCGGCGCCGGAGACGAGGCCGGCGTGCTGCCCGAGCAGGACGGTGGCGATGCGGTAGCCGCCGCCGCCGGTGGGGAACAGTTCGATCACCTGATTGTAGGCGAATGCGATGACGAAGACGGTGGCCGCCGTCGCCAGGGCGAGGTACAGGCCGAAGTGGGCGTGGCCGCCCAGCGCCTTGAACGCTTCCTCGGGACCGTAGGCCGAGGAGGAGAGGCCGTCGGCGCCGAGGCCGACCCAGGCGAGGAAGGCGGCGAGCGTCAGCGAATGGCGGGTATCCTGGCGCAGCGGGTCGAGGGGCCGGCCGAGCAGGGCGGTGCGGAGTTGTGCGAGTGTGGAAGCCATGGGTGCATGGGGGTGGTGGACCAGGATGTCACGATAGGCCGGCGCCTTGAAAATTGTCGTAAATGCTCGTCCTGCCGCTGTAAACGCCTTGTAAACGTCGCGCATTTTTATGCCGCTTTTACGTGTGATCGCTTACCATCCTTGCATGCAGAGTTCCGGAT
>NZ_JBFUDR010000565.1:0-1732 GCF_056404615.1 Massilia sp. P2_C2
TCGCAGGTTCATGGGTCCTTTCTGGGCGGCACTAGCCGGCCGGAAAAGTCCCCATTCTTTCAAACCTGTCGGGCTTTGTTATTGCAAATGCTCAATTCAAAGGCCTTCGCGCCAGACGAGACCTGCTACCGTATCCCCTTTGGGTATGTATTCGCAGCCGACCCAGCCCTCATAACCCAGCTCGTCCAGGGTGCGGAACAGGAAGGGGAAATTGATTTCGCCCGTGCCCGGCTCGTGACGGCCCGGCACGTCGGCTAGCTGGATGTGGCGGATCAGCGGCAGGCGTTCGCGCAGCGTGTTGGCGAGGTCGCCTTCCATGCGCTGCATGTGATAGATGTCGTATTGCAGGAACAGGTTGGGCACGGCCGCTTCCGCGATGATGGCGGCGGCTTGCGCGCTGCGCGTCAGGAAATAGCCGGGGATGTCGCGATCGTTGATCGGTTCGATCAGCAGGGCTATGCCGTGCGGGGCCAGCGCGGCGGCCGCGAAGCGCAGGTTGTCGACGAAGGTCGCGTGCGCGCGCTCGGGCCGGACGTTCGGCGGCAGCTTGCCCGCCAGGCAGTGCAGGCGCTTGACGTCCAGGTCGAGTGCGTATTCCAGCGCCAGTTCGACCGTGTCCTGGAATTCGCCGACGCGGCGCGGATCGCAGGCGAGGCCGCGCTCGCCCGCGGCCCAGTCTCCGGCCGGAAAATTGTGCAGCGCCAGTTCCAGCTGATAACGCTGCAGGCGGCTGGCGATCTGCTCGGCTTCGAACACGTACGGAAACAGGAACTCGACGCCGTCGAAACCGGCCGCGCGGGCGGCGGCGAAGCGTTCCAGGAAGCCGAGCTCGTTGAACATCAGGCTCAGGTTGGCAGCGAAGCGGGGCATAGGGTTTCCCGTGGTGGTTGGGGCGACCCGCTATGCTAAACCATCATCAGGCCGATGACAGTGGCGGCGCCGCCACGACAGGATCAGCGTTCGATGCCGGCGATCTGCGCGAGCAGGTCGGACGTGGCCTGCAGTTGGGCACGGGCGGGGCCGCCGAGCATGCCGCGGCTGATGTTGTCGACGACGGTCGTCGCGTTCGTCACCAGCTCGGCGCCCGTCGGCGTGATCAGCGCATAGCCGACGCGCGCATCGCGCGGGTCGCTCTGGCGCGTGACGAGGCCGATTTTTTCCAGCGGCAGCAGCGAGCGCGTGACGCCGGACGCCGTCAGGCCCAGCCGTTCGGCCAGGTCGACGCGGCGCAGGCGTCCGCCCGGCGCGCGCTGCAGGTTCAGCAGCAGCTGGTAGTCGGCAAAGCTGATGCCGTGGTGGCCGCCGAGGGCACTGTCGAGGCGGCGCACGAGCGTCGCCCAGGCGCGCGCAAGGCGCAGGCAGAACTCGGTGGTGAGGGTGTCGGGGGGTACGGTCGAGGTCATGGCGGTTCTCCAGATACTTCAAATACTTGATTGATCAAGTATGAACTCGAATGCAATGATTTGCAAGTACTTGAGTGCGCAAATATCTAGGCAGGCCACAAAAAAGCCGGGCATGGTGTCCCGGCTCGTGCAAGGGCAGGGGCCCCCGCCTGCGTCAGCGGTCGCCGCCGGAACGGGCCGCCGGGCGCGGACCACGGCCCTGGCCGCGGCCGCCACCACCGTTGCCGCCATTACGGCCACCCGGCTGGCCGGCACGTGCGCCGCCGTTGTTGCCGCCGTTGCCGCCGTTGCCGCCGCTACGCTGGCCCGTGGCCGGCGCGCCCTGCACG
>NZ_JBFUDR010000566.1:0-1717 GCF_056404615.1 Massilia sp. P2_C2
GTATGCGGGTGCCGGCGGCGTATGCGGGTGCCGGCGGCGACGGCCGCGCGCACGTCCTGCCACCCGCGCTGCGCGGCGGCGGCGTCCGTGCCGGGCGCGGCATCCAGAAGCAGGTCGGTCAGCTGGGCGCGCAGCACGTCGCAGGCCTGGGTATCGAGTCGGAGAATCTTCATGGCACGGTCAGGGAATCGGGTTGTGGACGGTGACGAGCTTGCTGCCGTCGGGGAAAGTGGCTTCGACCTGGATCTCCGGGATCATCTCCGGCACGCCCTCCATCACGTCGGCGCGCGCCAGCACGGTGGTGCCCTCGCTCATCAGCTCCGCGACGCTGCGGCCGTCGCGGGCACCTTCCATGATCGCGGCCGTGATCAGCGCGACGGCTTCCGGATAATTCAGCTTCAGGCCGCGCGCGCGGCGGCGCTCGGCCAGCAGGGCGGCGGTGRAGATCAGCAGTTTGTCTTTTTCGCGTGGGGTGAGATCCATGAGGTTTCCATTCACGTGTTCCAGATGCGCGGCACGCAGGCCGGGCGGTCGAGCAGGTGCGGGCGCAGCGCCTGCCACGCCCCGGTGAGAGCGGCGCGCGCGCGTTCGCTGTCGTCACCGAGCCAGCGCGCCACGAACACCTGCTTCACCTGGCTGACGGCGAGTCCGGGATCGAGGCTGCGCAGCGTCTGCTGCAGGCTTGCCGGCACGGGCTTGCCGACGGCGACGAGGGTCGCGCAGACGGTGTGGCCGTGCAGGCCCAGCGGACTGGCGAGGGTGGCGGGCGCGGCGCTGCCCTGCTCCCACCACACGGGCCGGCCCGCGATGCGGATGCGTGTGCGCTGCTTGATGCGTCCGCGTGTAAAGCGTTCGCCGGAGGCGCGGCGGCCGAAGCACAGCACTTCGGTGCCGATGTAGACGGCGCCCGGCGCGAGGTCGACGTCGTGATCGAATCGCACGTCGGCGTCGTCGTAGAGGATGGTTTCCTGCGGCAGCCATTCGATGGCGGCGCCCGGACCGGCATTGAGACGCACATCCTGGTGCGACGTGCGCCCGTTGGCGCGGTACCACTTGGCGGCGCCGGGCGACGTGGCCAGCACATGGCACCCGGCCGGTGCGTCGAGGGCGATGTCGAGGCGGTCGCCACCCACGACGCCGCCGGGCGGGTGCACGACGATCACATGGCAGGCGCCAGGCCCTTCCGGGTACAACGCTTTTTGCACGCGCAGCGGCCCCCGATGTTCGCGCCGCACGAGCCGCGTGCAATCGCCGTCGCGCGCAAAGCCGAGGCGCAGGCTCGCGTGCCAGGCGGTGTCTGGCGCGGTCGGGATCGGATCGTTGACTGTGCAATCTGGCATGCCTGATAGTTAGCAGGATGCATGCCAGTGCATATTGCGTGCACGGAAGGCTCCATGACGGAGCACGGCCTGCCCGCACGAGGACAAAACGCCCCCGGTGCGGGCAAAACGCACCAAAATAATGCGCCTACAACAATGCCCCGGTAGGGTGGGCACGGGGTGCCCACCCTGTAAAGGCAAAGTTAAAATGTCCGCTTTGGGCAAAGTTGAAATGTCCGCTTTTTGTGGGGTCTCAGACACGCTTTTGGGCGGACGCTTTCTTTGCTGAGCCAACACCTTGCGCGATGACGGCAGCGGTCTGATTGTCGCGGTAGTGGCGGTTGCGCACCTTCTTGTCGACGACGTAGTGGAGCGTCTTGGCATCGACGTCGGTAGCC
>NZ_JBFUDR010000567.1:0-1710 GCF_056404615.1 Massilia sp. P2_C2
CTTCGCGCAGCGCGAAACCGAGCCGCAGCCGCTCGACGCCGGCGTCGCCGGACACCGTGTCGTCCCAGCGCTGCATCCCCACGCCGGCCTCCTGCGCGCGCGCCAGCGCACGGTCGGCCGCGAGCAACAGGTCATCGGCCGTGCGCCCGCTCGACGGAAACGCCGCGCCGCCGACGCAGCAGGTGACGTACACGCTGTGGCCCGCGTGCTCGAACGGTTCCGCCACGGCCCTGACGACGCCCTGGATGCGGTCCGCCGCATGGGGTTGCGGCTCGCCCTCCAGCAGCAGGAGGAACCGGGCGCCGCCGTCGCGCGCCACCGTCGCCTCCGGCCCCGCGGCCCGGCCGATGCGCCGGGCGATCTCGGCCAGGATACGCTCGCCTTCCGCGCGCCCGACGAGGGCATTTACGCGCTGGAACAGGTTGAGCTGTAGGACCGCCACCTGCAGCGGATGCTCGCGGCGCGCGGCGCGCCGCAGCGCATGCTCGAGCCGGTCGCGGAACAGCGCCTGGTTCGGCAAGCCCGTGAGGACGTCGTGGGTCAGGCTGAACTGGAGGGTCACGTCGCTGCCGAGGATCAGCAGGCCGGCGCCGTGTTCCGCGTCGCCGGAAGGTACCGGCTGGATCACGAAGTCGACGTAGCGCAGCTGCGGCTCCCCTTCCGGACCGGTCACCCGCACCGCATGCGCCCGCTCGACGAGGCGTTCGCCGCTCGCCATCGCGGCCTGCAACAGGGCGAGCACGCCCTGCCCGGCCAAGTCCGGCAGGACGGCGTGGAACGGCAGGCCGACCAGTTCCTCTCGGCCCACGAGGCGCTTGACCGCATCGTTCGCGTGGGCGAACACGAGATCGGCGCCGACGAGGTGGGCAACGAAGCCCGGCGCATGTTCGAGCCATTCGAGAGCGACATAACCCTCGGGACAAGGCGGTGCGGACATGGCACCGGCCGCTCGACATGCGATGCCGCGCTCCGCGGCCGCAGGGAGGTGTGGATTGACGGCGTTCATGGCAGACAGGACTCGATTCTGGCTTAAGGAAAATCAAGCGACATGTCGAGAATATAGAACATTGCATCAAAGAATGTTCAAATATTTTTGTATGAACTGTGTCAAAGTAAAGACACTTTTGGTATCACGCGCCCGGTTCCAAGCTTTTCCCAGCATGGCGGCCCTCTGGCGCCGCGCCGCGTGCATGTCACAAATTGCACGACAACCAACCGCCGGCGCTCACCCTTCGCGGCCATCGGCCCGCGGCGCGGACAGGTACGGCAGGTACACGGCCAGGTAGGCGAGGAAGGCGGCGCTCCAGCACGCGGTGGCCAGCACCAGGCAGGTCGTGCGCCACGACGGCAGCACGGCGGCGGCGAAACGCAGCACGACGGCGGCCTGTACCAGGACGAACATCAGGCACTCGCCGCGGCCGGCCCTGAGCGGGCGGCCCGTATGGCCCAGCGCCGTGCGCGTGATCATGCCCATGATCAGGCCGGCAAGCGCACCCACGGTCAGCACGTGCAGCGCCGCGCTGCCGCCGACGATGCCGAACTGTGCCAGCGCCAGCAGGAGGTCGCCGAGCGTGATCCAGCAGTAAGACACGTGCAGGACCCACAGCAGCGGATTGCGCCACGGGCGCCTCGGCTGCCAGCCGCTCAGGCGCACGCCCTCGCCGACGGCGGCGAACAGCACCAGGCTGGCCGTGACGGGCGCGGCCAGGC
>NZ_JBFUDR010000568.1:0-1660 GCF_056404615.1 Massilia sp. P2_C2
CCTTGTTTCCACCGACGTTGATAAAGCGCGAGCGCCGCCCAATGATTCGGAATCCGTCCGGCTCACGGCGAACGATATCCTGGCTCCACATCCAGCCATCACGAAACATCTCTGCCTGCGCGGCAGGCGCATTGATATATCCTCGGGCAAGGCCCGGCCCGCGGGCAATCAACTCGCCTGTGTCCGCGACTTCGTCCGTTGGCATCAACCTGACCTCGACGCCTTCGAGTGGCACTCCGACCAGCGTATCGTCCCGGCCTTCCCGGTCCAGGCAGATTGCGCCAATCTCGGAAAGCCCATAGGCTTGTCGAATCTGAATACCGAATTTCTCCTTGAAGGCCTCGGCCACTGTGCGCTCGATCTTGGCGCTAGCGGAAATCAACATCCTTATACTCGACAGATTGCACCGGGCAGGTGAGACGGATTCCAACATGATCGAATAGAACCACGGCAGAGTTGAGATCAGCGTTACCGAGTGCTGCTCGATCAGCTTGACCAACTTGCGCGCCGTGAGTGCCGACGGCATAGGCGCCACCACCGTGCAACCCGTCATAAGGGCAGGCAGCATCAGAATCTCAATGCCATGGCAATGCGATAATGTAAGCATGCATAGCACTGTGTCCTCGGATGTCAGCGATGTGCTGTCGCGCCAGGATGCTACGCGCGCCAATACGTTCGCCCCTGACAGTGCGATGCCCTTGGGAGGCCCGCTTGAACCGGAAGTCGTGTGCACCACGAAATCACTTGGCTCATAGCGCGCCTCGCCATTACGCTTAACCGTTCCTTCGGTAGGCCACAAGCGGAAGTGGCGTCCTTCCGCCGTTTCCAGCGGGACGGCACCATTCGGCAGTTGACGTTCCCGATCAAGCACCAGAAGCAGATCGACAGCAAGATCTCCCAGTAGACTAGAACGTTCAATATCGGTCAGGCGTGGATCCACCAGCACGAGATAGGCACCGAATTGCGCGATGGCAAAATAAGCGGCCATGAAATCAATCGGGCTCTCCACTTGCAGCCCCACGACTCTGCCACGCRCCGTGTCGGGCAATGCATTGGCCAGGCTAAGGGCTTCCCGCATCAGTGCCGCAAAAGAGATCTTTGCCCCATCGCCTACGATGGCAGTTTTTTCCCCATAACGATCACACGCATTTGAAAATGAATCAAAAACCTCGTTGCCGGAAATAGACAATTTTCTTACCCTTATAATTCTCCGGATACGAAGGAATCCGCACCCCTATGACTCCTGCCAAGGATATTTTTGAAGTGCGAATCCATTGCTCTTTCCTCAAAAGCAGCAATATGAACTTTCTTGGAAATCGCTATCGAATCCTTTAATGCCCGGTCCATGCTCTGATTAATGGCCGCCTTAGTATTCATATAGGCGGCACTTGGGAAGGTTGCCCGATCATGGGCCCGCGCCATCACCTCTGCCATCAACCGATCTTGGGGTACGACCTCATGAACAAAGCGATGCTCCAATGCCTCTTGCGCGCTGAATTCGCGTGCTCCGAGCATCGTTTGACGCGCCGATTCCGCTCCAAACAACGCTGACAGGATGGCACCACCCACCGACCCTCCGATCCCATGCCGCAGCTCAGGCATCGAAAGCTTCGCACTGTCGGAAATGATCCGCCAATCCAGCATCAGCGCGACCTGGAAC
>NZ_JBFUDR010000569.1:0-1654 GCF_056404615.1 Massilia sp. P2_C2
GCCGTGGCCGATCTCGTGGCCGATCACGGCGCCGATGCCGCCGTAGTTGACGGCATCGTCCGCGTTCGCGTCGAAGAACGGCGGCTGCAGGATCGCGGCCGGGAACACGATCTCGTTCATGCGCGAGTTGTAGTAGGCGTTCACCGTCTGCGGCGTCATGCCCCACTCCTCGCGGTCGACCGGCTTGCCCAGCTTGTCGATGTTGCGGTTGTACTCGAACGTGGCGGCGCGCATCACGTTGCCGACCAGGTCATCCCTTTTGACCGTCAGGCGCGCATAGTCGCGCCACTTGTTCGGGTAGCCGATCTTCGGCGTGAACCTGGCCAGCTTGGCCTGGGCTTCCTTCTTCGTTTCCGGTCCCATCCAGTCGAGCTGGTCGATCGATTCCCGGTACGCCGCGAGCACGTTCTTCACGAGTTCTTCCATGCGCGCCTTGCGCTCCGGCGGGAAGTACTTCGCCACGTATTCGCGGCCCAGCGCCTCGCCCAGCGCGCCTTCGACGACGGCCACGCCCAGCTTCCAGCGCGGACGGTTGACGTCCGTGCCCGTCAGGGTCTTGCCGTAGAAGTCGAAGTCGGCGTCGACGAAGGCCTTCGACAGGTAAGGCGCGTATTCGCGCAGCAGCTGCCACTGGAAATAGGCCTTGACGGTCTCCAGGTCGGTGTTCGCCAGGATCTGGTCGAGGCCTTGCAGATAGCTCGGCTGGCCGACGATCACATAGTCGGCCTTGTTGCCCACGCCGGCGGCGCCCAGCGCGGCCTTCCAGTCGTAGCCCGGCGTCAGTTCGGTGAGCTGGGCCACGTCCATTCTGTTGTAGCTCTTGTTCGGGTCGCGCAGCTCGACCTTCGTCCACTGCACCTTCGCCAGCGCCGTCTCGAACGCGACGACGGCCCTGGCCTTCTCCTGCGCATCCTTGTCGCCGGCCAGCTGCAGGATTGCCGCGACGTGCTGTTCGTACTTGGCCSTGGTGGCGGCCATCTTCGCGTCGTCCACCTTCAGGTAATAGTCGCGGTCCGGCATGCCGAGACCGCCCTGGCGGATGTAGGTGGCGTACTTCGTCGACGCTTTCGCATCCTGCGCCACGCCGATGCCGTACGGCGTCGCGACGCCGATCTTCGACAGGTGCGCGATCAGGTCCGGCACGCCCTTCTTGTCCTTCAGGGTGCGGATGCGCTGCAGTTCGCCCGTCAGCGGCTTGTAGCCCAGCGTGTCGAGCTTCTTCTCGTCCATGAAGCTGGTGTACAGGTCGGCGATCTTCCGGGCGTCGCTGCCGGTCTTGCTGTGCGGGTCTTTCTGGTCGGCTTCGATGATGCCGAGGAGTTGCGGCTGGGTGTCCTCACGCAGCTTCATGAAGGTGCCCCAGCTCGAGCGGTCCGATGGGATCTCGGTCGTCTTGAGCCACTTGCCGTTCAGGTAAGTGAAGAAATCGTCCTGTACGCGTACGCTCGGGTCGATGTATTGCGTGTCGATGCCGGAACGGTCCGCCGCTGCGGCCATGGATATGGCAGTCGGCGCGACGTTGTCCGCGCGGTCCGTCGATACGGCGCCCGCGGATGCGAAGGCGGCCAGCATGGACAGGGTCAGAGTACTGAGAAGGTATCGTTTCACAAGGAAGTCCTTAGAGAGTATCCCAGTAGGGTGGGCACCCCTGTGC
>NZ_JBFUDR010000570.1:0-1640 GCF_056404615.1 Massilia sp. P2_C2
CGATCACCTGGTCGACGATGGCATCGTCGACCGCTGCCTCGATCTTGGTCTTCGGCAGGAAATCGACGACATATTCCGCACCACGATAGAGCTCGGTGTGGCCTTTCTGGCGACCGAAACCCTTCACTTCGGTGACCGTGATGCCCTGGACGTTGATTTCCGAGAGGGCTTCACGCACCTCGTCGAGCTTGAAGGGTTTGATGATGGCGGTGATCATTTTCATGAGATTGCCTCTTCAGAAAGTTTTTGAAACAGCGAGCACGGCCGCGGATTTGGCCAGGTTTTCCCCGGACGGGCTCACGACGCCATTGATATCGGCCTTGATCCACGCCAGCGAGACCGAGCAGATACCGAAGTCCTTCGTCACGCCAAGCTTGTAGTCGGTGTAGGACAGCGAACTGTGGTGGCGCACATTCTGGCGCCCGGCATGCAGGTTCAGCGTGAAGCCGTTGCCGACATCGACGTTGCCACCGACGTCCAGGTAGCCGCTGCCCTTGCTGTCGGCCGTACCGAACAGGTTGGTCAGCGAATGCGAATACTTGACGTAGGCCGGGCCATAGCCCAGCTGGCCGTACAGTTCGAACGTGTTGGCGTTCGGATGCAGGCCGTTGCTCGGGTAGAAGTAGTACAGGCCGCCCACGTCATAGGTGATGTCGGCGCTGAGGTTGCCGCGCTTGCCGCCGTAGATATCCCATTCGACGTCGCCGCTGCCGCCCGCGTCCTTGGTCCACTTGATGGTGGACAGCCAGGTGCCTGCGTACAGGCCGGTCGGGTTGTGCGTGTAATCAGCACCACCCTGCAGGGCCGGATCGAGGCGGGACTGCGAGATGCYGCGATAGCGGTAATCGCTCGTGACAGCCGCGTTGAAGCTCACCTCGTTGTCCGGCTTTTGCTCCTCGGCGCCGGCCAGCCCGATGTTGAGGCTCCACACGCTTACTGCCAGTGCTACGACGTGGGGCCAGTTGCTGTTGCGACGCTTCATGTGACACTCCCTTATTAGTTGAACAGGTTTTTGACTTGCGGTTTACAATCCGAAATCGCTCTCTCTCGTGGGTTGATGGTTAATTAGCAGGATACGTGCCACCCTGCCCGAAGCGGGTACGCGCTTGTTTTTCCCGACTTCAGCCTCCACTTTTTTTGGTTTCAAAAACAATCGGGACGAGGATGCATGCTCCATGCTGGTGCATGCACCAATTCAGGTACATACGCACCATCTCGGTGCAATGCGCCGACTTAAGGAATAGTGTGAAATGAATAATTTTTTTAATGATTTGCAGGGCAAGATCAACGAGGCGTTCGAAAACTCGCCCGCCAAGGACATCGAGCGCAACGTCAAGGCGATGATGACCCAGGGCTTTTCGAAGCTGGACCTGGTGACGCGCGAGGAATTCGACATCCAGGCCCAGGTGCTGGCCAAGACGCGCGCCAAGCTGGAGGCGCTCGAGGTACGCGTGGCCGAACTGGAAGCGAAACTGGCGGCGACCGTCGCCAAGGACTGACGACCGCCGCATTGGGTGGACGGTTCCACCCTGCTGTCTGCGTGACGGCGCAACGCGCGCCGTCCACGCGTTCAACCGGCCCTGCCCCGCCGGACAGCCAGCCTTACGACCCGCCACACGCCGAACAGCCCCGCCCCACCG
>NZ_JBFUDR010000571.1:0-1615 GCF_056404615.1 Massilia sp. P2_C2
CAACTGGGCGACGCACTGGCGCCGCCGCGCTGACTCATTGTTTCGGTCCGCTCGTGGGGTCGCGCGGCGGTATGGAATCATCCGTGCCCGTGCCCGTGCCCGTGCCCGTGCCCGTGTCATAGTCGGGCAGCTTCTGCTCCTTGTCCTCGTCGAGCCTGGCCTGGCGCCGCGCCAGGTAGGCATCGCGCACGAACAGGTATTTGTCCAGCGCGGCCTGCTCCAGCAGATTGGTCGCGTTCAGGTATCGGGCGCGCGTGCTGACGAAATCGGCGCCCCACATGCTGTTGCGCCAGGCCGGGTCCATCTGGTTGATCGGCGACACGTATTGGTCGGCGCCGAAGCCGGCCGCGTCGCGGAAGCTGCTCGGGCCGAACAGCGGCAGCACGAGATAGGGGCCGCTCGGCACGCCGTAGTGGCCCAGGGTGAGGCCGAAGTCCTGGTCGTGTTTCGGGATGCCGGCCGGCGTGGCGATGTCGAGGAAGCCGAGCAGCCCCAGCGTGCTGTTGACGGCGACGCGCATCAGGTCCTGCATGCCGTCCGAGAGGCGCAGCTGGGCGAAATCGTTGAACATCACGGGCACGTCGCCGAGATTGGAAAAGAAGTTGGCGATGCCCGTACGGACGGGCCGCGGCACGACGCGGTTGTAGCCGCGCGCGACCGGCTGCGCGATGGTGCGGTCGAGCGTGTCGTTGAAGCGCCAGGTCGCGCGGTTCAGCGGTTCGAGCGGGTCGGACGGCGTCGCGTTCGGGCCGGTGGCGCAGCCGCCCAGTGCGGCGAGCGCGGCCCCGGTGAGCAGGCGGACGGCGGAGGTGGCGTGCTGGGTGTGCAKAGGGGCTCCGTCGATGAGGTGGTTTCAGGAGGACGAATGCTCGAGCGGGACGTCCGTGCGGCGCGGCTGCGCGCGCGGCCGGCCGAGCAGGATGGGCTGGAAGAACACGGCGCCGATCAGCGTGCAGACGAGCGCCAGCACCAGCAACTCGCCCATGCTGGCCGTGCCGGGATGGTGCGACAGCCACAGGCTGCCGAATGCGGTGCCCGTGGTGGCGGCGCTGACGACGATGGCCTCGGTCAGCCCATGCTGCAGCAGGGCCGCCTCGCCGCTGCGCCAGGCCATCACATAATAGATCTTGAAGGCCACGCCCACCCCGAGCAGCAGGGGCAGCGCGATGATGTTGGCGAAGTTCAGCGAAATCCCGAACAGCACGCTGGCCTCCAGGGTGACGAGGCCCGAGACGAGCAGCGGCACCATCGTCAGCAGCACGTCGTCGAAGCGGCGGAACGTGATCCACAATAGCAGCGTGATCGTGACGATGGCCAGCAGCGCGGCCTGCACGAACGCGTCGACGACCAGGTCGGCCGCGCCCATCACGGAGATCGGGCCGCCGGCGGCATCCGGCGCCACGCGCTGCACGGCCTGGGCGAAGCGGCGCAGGCCGGTGTCGCCCGCGCCTGCTCCGGTCACCGGGCGGCGTGGCGTGACGTCGACGAGCGCGCGGCCGTCCGGCGCGATCCAGTCGCGCCGCAATGCCTCGGGCAGGCTGGCGAGCGTGACCGGTCCGGCTTGCAGCGCATGGCGCAAACCGTCCAGCGCGAGCCGGAGCGGCAGGGCGATGGC
>NZ_JBFUDR010000572.1:0-1612 GCF_056404615.1 Massilia sp. P2_C2
GTTTTTGGATGAAATCGAGGCGCTGTCGCYGCGTGCCCAGGTGGTTTTACTACGTTTTCTGCAGGACTCGTCGTTCCGCTCGATAGGCGACGAACAGCCGCGCCGGGCGGATGTGCGCGTCATCTCGGCATCGAATGTCAGCCTGCGTGAGCTTGTCGACCGGGGCGAATTCCGTCCGGACCTGTTGTTTCGCCTGGACGTCCTGCCGATCCGGCTGCCGGCGCTGCGCGAACGTCCGGACGATTTTGCGCTGCTGGCGTCGCATCTGCTCGCCAAGGCGGCACGTTCGGAGAATGGCAATCCCAAGACCCTTGCACCGGCAGCACTTGAGTTGCTGGGCACGTACTCGTGGCCCGGCAACGTGCGTGAGCTGGAACATGTGCTGTTGCGAGCACATTTGCTGAGCGCAGGCGCGGTGATCGAGACGGACGATCTGCTGCGGTGCTTCCCTGAGCTTGCTCGTGAACCGGGGCATGGCATCAAGATCGACCGCAACCAGCTGCATGAGGAAAAGCTGCGTGCAGTGCATGAAGTGGAACGCCGCTTCGTCGAGCGGGCACTGGCACAAACCAACGGTAACATCAGTGAAGCCGCCCGGCTGTGTGAAATGGAGCGCGCGACCTTGAGCAAGCTGGCGAAGAAGCACGGCGTCAGCCGTTAGCCTGGCGTGTCATCCCGGCTGGCCCGTGTCGCTCCCGACACATCGACGCTCCGGCGTCGATTTCGATGGCGTCAGCGTGTGCGTTGCAYGCGTGCCTGTGTCGCTTCTTACTCAGCCCAGCCCGACACCGTTGCGTCAAACCGAAGCAAATCAATAGCTTGAGGATGGGGCTGCGTTGGCATGGTTCATGCTGCAATGTTGCCATGACCTCCAGCACACCTACGGTTACGAATGTCGCGGAGACGATCCTGCGCTACGTCGCCGCACACCCTGAAGCTTGCGATTCCCTCGAAGGAATCTGCGACTGGTGGCTCGCGCGCCAGCGCCGGGACGATGCGACACGCGAGGTGGCCGCCGCACTCCAGTATCTGGTTGCGTGTGGCCAGATCGAAGCCGCAACCGGGCCCGGTGGGCGGACCGTGTATCGGGCAGCCCGACCGACGGCCAATCGACCGAATTAACCATGGACCACCACCACGACAACACCAGGCTGCAAGCGCCCGACTTCCAGATGGAAGAGCTGTGGAATGCGCTCGGTCGCCTGGACCGCATGCTTGACGCAGCGATCGCCGCGTTCGACGCCGCGGCGTCATCGTCGGCGTCCGGCCGTGCGGAGCCATACCAGGGCCCTTACGTGTCGCAGGGAGATGCGCAGCGGCCCGTCAAATGCAAGCCAGGTAAATCGTCGTTGGCGTGTGGCGATCCTGCCATGCCCGCGACTGCGTCGCAGGAAATGCGGCTGTTGTGGCTGCAGCAGGCGTTCGGACTCGACATGATCGACCTGGACATCGTCCTGATCGCGCTCGCCCCGGAGGTCGACCTGCGCTACGAGCGGCAGTTTGCATATCTGCAGGGCGAGCCGGGACGGCGTCCCCCGACGGTGGACCTGGTGCTGAACCTGCTCTGTGCTTCGCGCGATACCAAGCTCATGGCGCGCGGGCGCTTCGCTCC
>NZ_JBFUDR010000573.1:0-1599 GCF_056404615.1 Massilia sp. P2_C2
GCTCCTTTCAGGGCATGGACGGGATCGAGGCGCGACATCCTCCAGGCGGGGATCGCGCCGGACAGCAGGCCGAACACGAAGGCGATCAGCATGCCCCAGCCGAACACCTTCAGGTTGACGTGCACGTCCAGGTAGGGACTCAGTCGCGCGGCTTCGAGCCACCACAGCGCCGCCTGGGCGCAGGCCAGGCCGACGAGGGCTCCCGCGAGGCACAGCAGCACGTTCTCCACCACCAGTTGACCGGCGAGCTGCAGGCTGGTGGCGCCGAATGCCTTGCGCACGCCGATCTCCGTGCTGCGCTCCATGATGCGGCCCATGTTCAGGTTGACGAGGTTCAGTGCGGGCAGCAGCATGAACAGGAACATGCCGCCCGCGATGCGCGCCAGCAGCCGGTCCGCGCCGGAATCGGCATCGCCCCGCCGGCCCAGCAGGCGGCGGGCGAACACGTCCAGCTTGCTGTCGGCCCAGAGCGTGGTCTTGCCGAAGATCTGGTCGCCCACGGGTTCGATGTTTTTCGCAATGCGCTCGACGTCGGCACGGATGCGCGGCAGGTCGGCGGGGGAGCGCGCCAGCAGCAGCGCGGCGAAGTCGCCCGTGACTTCGTTCCGGTAGTTCGTCGACGGGAAGGTCTCCAGCGGCGCCCAGATGTCCGCAAAGGCGTTGAGGTGTTTGACGTCGTCGACGACGCCGATGATGTCGAAGGCCTGGCCTTCCACGCTGATCCGCTCGCCGACGGCCGCGCGGTCCGGGAATAGCTGGCGCGCGGTCGTCGCGTTCACGACGGCGACCATGCGGCCCAGGCGGCTGTCTTCTTCGTCGGGCAGGCGGCCTGTCCGCAGCCGGAAATTCATGATTTTCCAGTAGTCGGCATCGACGCGCCGCAGGGCACGCCGGCTGACGCGGTCGCCTTGGTAGACCGATACCTCGCTCGTCATCGTGATGGCGGATACGCGCTCCACGCCCGTCATCGGCTTGAAGTACCGGGCAATGGTCTTGTGGCCGAGCTTGCTGCTGCGCGTGCCGGTGGGCCGGCCATCTTTGTCGAAACTCTCGCTGCGTATGTCGTACACCTGCAGCATGCGGTCGCTTTTCCCTTCCACGCCGCCCGGCCAGAACGCCGTGTCGCACATGGCGGTGATCACCATCAGCACGACCAGCGTGAGCACGATGCACCCCATATTGATCGCCGTGAACAGCTTGCGCCGCATGAAGACCTTGTAGGCGGTCAGCAGGTAGTTACGCAGCATATGCCGCCTCCCGCCCAACCAGCTGGCCGTCGAACACGCGCACGATACGGCCGACCTGCGCCGCCTCGCGCTCGTCGTGCGTGACCATCACGATCGTGGTGCCCTCGGCGTTCAGTTTCAGCAGGATGTCCATGATCTCGGCGCCCATCTTGCTGTCCAAATTCCCCGTGGGTTCGTCCGCCAGCAGCACCTGCGGATTGCCGACGATGGCGCGCGCGATGGCCACGCGCTGCTGCTGGCCGCCGGACAGCTGGTTCGGATAATGGTCCATGCGCGCACCCAGGCCGACGCGCTGCAGCGCCTCGCGCGCCAGCCGCCGGCGCTCGGCGCCACCCATGCTGCGGTACAGGAG
>NZ_JBFUDR010000574.1:0-1596 GCF_056404615.1 Massilia sp. P2_C2
GCACTGCTGATCGTGGCGCCATCGCTGCCGAAGCCGTTCACGGCGAAATGCGTGCCGCCGTGGGCGCCGTTGCCGTAGCCGTCGATGGTGTTGTCACCGGCATACCAGTCRTCGCTGAAGTTCAGGCCGGCGTACGGATTGATGTCGCTCAGGCTGGCGAAGTCGCCGTCGGTGGCCACGTCCTCGAAACCGACGACACCGGCGTTGGCGGCGCCGGCGAGCATCAGGCTGGTGCTGGCGATCAGTGCGAAAAGAGTCTTTTTCATGAGGTAAACCTTTACTGTGTGAGGGTTCGTTATTTGCAGATGTCGCCGGTCACTTGCGGGATATTCGCGTTCATCGCGTCCTGGCCTGCGAAGACGAAGCCGAACGAGGCCGTCCCGCCCGGCGCGATATCCTTGTTCCAGCCACCGCCGTCCGAACCCGTGAACGCCGGCTTGGTGCCCGTCACGACCCCGTTCCACGCGTTGCCCGACACATACGAGCCRTCGCTGTAGGTCCAGGTCACCTGCCAGCCATGCAGCGTCTCCGTGCCCTGGTTGGTGATCGAGACGGTGGCGATGCCGCCRCCCCACCAGACGTTGTTGAGGTCGTACTTGCACACGGCRGKGGGCGCCGGCYTGACSGSMACYTGSGGCACCACCTGGACGTYGCCGGTCGGATCGATCTTGCCGTAGGCGATGCCGCGGCCGTAGGTGCTCATGTAGACCGTGCCATACGTGTTCATGTCGCCGACGACCCAACGTCCCTGCGTGCCGCCGTACTGATGAGCGTCGTCGTTCACGCGGTCCCAGTGGGCGCCCATGTCGGTCGAGCGCAACAGGCCGCGCGACGTGCCCACCGCACCCCACATGTAGAGGGCCGGATAGCTGGCCCCGGGCGCTGCCTTGCCCAGGCCCATGGCAGTGCAGGAAGCGACCGCGCCGACCTTGGTGAACGTGGCGCCCGAATCGGTCGAGTGGGCAAGGCCATTCGACTCCAGGCAGGCCCACACGTCGCCCTCGATGCCGGGCGTGGTGCGCAGGCGGGCGTTGCCGCCGCCCGCCAGGGCGGCCTTGGCGCTGAACGACACACCGCCGTCGGTACTGACCATCACTTTGCCGTTCGTCGGAGCGTAGACATAGAACTTGGACGGGTTGACTTTGTCCGCGATCGGGAAGGCGTCCTTCACGGCCAGGCCGGTCACCGCCGTCCAGCTGGTGCCGAAGTCGGTCGAACGGTAGCTCGTGGTCGAGCCTTGCGGGCTGTGCAACAGCACGAAACCGTCGGCCGACAGCGCCAGGTTGCCGTACTTGCCGTTCATGGTCGGAGCCTGTTGCCAGCTCGCGCCCGTATTGGTCGAGATGTACATGGCGTTGCCGACCCGCGCCAGCACATTCGTCTGCTGCGGCGCCACGGCCAGGCCGGTCGTCGTGCCCATGCCCGGAGAGTGACGCAGCGTGTACTGGGCAGGATCGGCGTGGACGAAGCCGTCGTAGTCGCCGATGACCGACACCAGCGGGCCGCCCGGAATGCTCTCGGCGGCGAACGAACCGGTCTCTTCCATGCCTTTCACGTCGAACTTCCAGACGCTCGTAGTCGCGTCGAGATCGGTCG
>NZ_JBFUDR010000575.1:0-1591 GCF_056404615.1 Massilia sp. P2_C2
GAGCAGGGGACCGGAAATGCGGTCCTGGTAGCGCTGGACTGCATCCGGCGTGCAGCGGCATTTACCGGACGGATGGCCCAGCCAGCCGCAGGGGCATGGATTCATTGCCGCGATCAGCTGGAAACTGGCGGGGAAGTCGGCCTGGCGCGCGGCGCGCGAGATCGTGATGCCGCCCGTCTCCAGTGGTTCGCGCAGCACTTCCAGCACCTTGCGGTCGAACTCCGGCAGCTCGTCGAGGAACAGCACGCCATGATGGGCCAGCGAGATCTCGCCGGGACGCGGTACCGCGCCGCCGCCGACGAGGGCCACGCCGGAACTCGTATGGTGCGGGTTGCGGAAGGGTCGCCGGCGCCAGCGCCCGATGGCGAAGCTGCCGGCCAGCGACTGGATCGCGGCCGTTTCCAGCGCTTCCTCGTCGCGCATCGGCGGCAGCAGCCCGGGGAAGCGCGACGCCAGCATGCTCTTGCCGGCGCCGGGCGGGCCGATCAGCAGGACGGAGTGCAGGCCGGCAGCCGCCACCTCGAGTGCGCGCTTGACCTGCTGCTGGCCCTTGACGTCGGCGAAGTCCGGGTACACGGGCGGCTCGTCGGCCAGCGCCGGACGGTAGCGGGCCAGCCGTGCCTCGTCGGACGTGGCGGCGAAGTGCGCGCACACCTCCAGCAGCGAGCGGGCCGGGTAGATGGCGGCGTCCGTCACGAGCGCGGCCTCATCGGCGTTCGCCCACGGCAGCACGAAGGCACGCACCGGGACGGCGCCGGCGGCCTGCCGGCGCAGCATCGCAAAGCTCATCGCCAGCGCCCCGCGTACGGGCCGCAGCTCGCCCGACAGCGACAGTTCGCCGGCGAATTCGTAGCCGTCCAGTGCGCCGGACGGGATCTGTTCCGACGCGGCCAGGATGCCCAGCGCGATGGGCAGGTCGAAGCGGCCCGATTCCTTGGGCAGTTCGGCCGGGGCGAGATTGATGGTGATGCGCCGGCTGGGCACCTCGAACCCGGAATTTTGCAGCGCGGCGCGGACGCGGTCCTTCGCTTCGCGCACCTCGGCGTCCGCGAGGCCGACGATGTTCATCGCGGGCAGGCCATTGGCCAGGTGGACTTCCACGCTGACGGCGGGCGCTTCCATGCCGGCGAGGGCGCGGCTCCTGAGGACGGCGAGGCTCAATGGGCTCCTCCTGCGATGGGCGAGGCCCTATCTTAGGCAAGCGGGACGGATGGCCATTGAGAGCGGACAGGGGTACGTGCCGAACTTTTCTTGCAGGTCGATGCCGCCGGTTGGTGCCTGCTCTGGTAATGTAGCGGGCCCGGCCGTCCGGCCGGTTTCCATTCATCGCCGTATGCCCCGACTGATTCTTGCCCTGCTTGCCCTCGCGGTCCTGTTCTGCCTGTTGTGCGGACCCGTGACCTGGGTGGCGTTGCGCCTGTGGCGGCGCGGCGATCCAGGGGCGTTCCGGCCGCTGCGGGGCGTGTGGATCGCGCAGGTGGCGCTGGCGTGCGGGCTGGTCTTTGCCGCGGACAGCCTCGGGCTGCGTAATCCGATGGGGTATGTGGTCGCGATCGTGCTTGCGGTCAGCCTCGGTGGGGCGGGGCTGTTC
>NZ_JBFUDR010000576.1:0-1584 GCF_056404615.1 Massilia sp. P2_C2
AGATCGTTTTGATCTTCATTGGCCGCCATGTCGTTACCGTCGTTGTTCACCGCGTTTTCCGCGTTCCTGAATTCCCCGCAATTTCGCGACCTGGCCCGCCACGCCGAGGCGGGCAACGCCTTCGTCCGCCGCCGCAAACTGCCGCTGCCCGCACTCGTCGCCGTCATGCTCAGTGGCATGCGCAAGAGCGTTCAGACCGAACTGGACGAATTCTTCGCCCACCTCAAAGAGCAGGCCCAACTCGTGCACCACGTCTCCGAACAGGCCTTCGCCAAGGCCCGCGCCAAGCTGTCCACGACGGCCATCCCGGCGCTCAACGACTGGCTCGTCGCGCGAGCCGACGCCGATGGCTTCGTGCCGCGCTGGCGCGGCCGGCGACTCGTCGCCGCCGATGCCTCGACCTTGCGCTTCGGGCGCCGCGCCAGCCACGTTGCACGCGCCGCCAGCGCCGACCAGATCGCCTTCGGCCTCTACCTTCCGGGCGCCGAGATGATGCTCGCCGCGTCCCTGCACAGCGTCCACGAAGGCGAGCGTCAGATGCTGTTTCAGCACCTCGACCGCCTGTCCGACGGCGACGTCCTGCTGATGGACCGCGGCTATCCATCGCGCTGGCTGGTCGCCGCGCTCAACGCTCGCGGCATCGGCTTCTGCATGCGCGTCGAGAACGCCGGCAACACCGGTTTCGCGTGCGTGCGCGACTTCCTGCGCTCGGACGAGCACGAGCGGATCGTCACGCTGGCGGCGCCCGACCGGCGCGACGCCGACGACTACGAGTGCCCGGCGAAGGCCCAAACGGTACGCCTCGTCCGCCATGTCGCCAGCACCGGCAAGGTGCGCGTACTAATGACCAATCTGCTCGACCCGACAGCCTTTCCGCGCGCCGAATTCGGCGACCTCTATCACCAACGCTGGCGCATCGAAGAGGCCTTCAAGCGCCTCAAGCACCGGCTCAACCTCGAACACGTCTCCGGCCTGTCGCAGCAGGCGGCGATGCACGACTTCGCCGAGAAGATCGTCTGCGACAATCTGCAGTCATTGGCCACGGAAACGGCACTGCGCGAAGCGTTGTTGCCGCCGACACGGCGCATCAACCGGGCCGCCGCCCACTCCATTCTGAAACCGTTGCTACCGGCGCTGCTGCTCGGCACCGACATCGCGACGCGCCTGCTCGACGCACTACAATTGATCGCCGTCCGGACCTACTCGCACCGACCAGGCGTCATCAAATCCAAGCCCAGGGCGCGCGTCCGAAGCCGCACAAATCCATGAGCCAGAAGCCGTGCTGACGCGCGGCGCTACTAAGTTCGGTGGATTGGACGGCCAGGACCACCTCGTTACTAACCTTCTAGAAAGTAAAGCTATGCTTGCGCGGCGTACCGGCATTCCTGCTGGCGAAAGAACGATTGGACCATCGCCGGTAACTTCTGAATACGGCGCAAAGCACCGAGAGCGAGTTTTTTCATGCCGTCTTTGTCCTGCACGAATTGCTTGCTGACCTGGCGTTTCACGTGTGCCCATACCTGCTCGTCGGGATTCAGGTGCGGCGAATAGGGCGGTAGGTAGAAAAGTTTGAGCGCACCGTCA
>NZ_JBFUDR010000577.1:0-1584 GCF_056404615.1 Massilia sp. P2_C2
ACCGTGAACATCACGCCGCTGACCGACCTGATCGTGGCGACCGCGTCCGGCCAGCCAGCCGGCACCTCGCTGGCAAGCCTGTGCGCACCGGTGGCAGGCAAGGCGCCCGCGGCGTGTACTACCGTGTTGAGCAACGCCACCTCGGCRCAAAAACTCGACACTGCCGTCGCCGCGGTGACGGAGATGATCAAGCCGATCAATCCCAATGCGACCAACCCGCTGACCGGCGCGTTTGTCGCCAACGGCACCGGCATGGATGCAGTGCTCGATCAGATCCAGGTCACGCCCGCCGATGCGCAGGGCGCCAGCGCCACCGTGACCCTGGTCGCCACCAACAATACCCTCGGCAGCGTGACCCTGCCCGCCAATGCAGGCGGCACCGCCACGATCCCGACGGCGGCGGCACCGGGCGCGGAGGATCTTGCCAAGGCAAACGCCGCCGCCACCGTGCTGCCGGAGATCCGTGCCTGCATGGCCTCGCTGAGCGCACTCTATCCGAAGACTAACTTCGTGGCACCGTCGCGTGCCGCCGTGCTGCCATTTATTGACAGCTCGTTCAATATGGGCACGGGTATGGGCCGGGACCAGATCGTTACGGCTTTGACCAGCACTGACGACGCTGCCCGTGCCGGCCTGACCATCGAAGCCGTCGGCCTGGCACCGGTCGACATGCAACCGCTCAGTGCCACGGAACTGGCCACGCTGACATCGACGTCCAACACCTCGACCACCAAGGTCGCCGATTTCGTCAAGGCCCGTCAGGGCGCCGGTGCCACCGCCATCACCTTCACCAACGGCAAACCGAGCAGCGCCTGGGTACAGTTACGCACTGGCAACGATGCCGGCCTGCTCACCTGGAAGCTGGTCAAGACCAGCGACACCTCGGTCTGCGCCGGCGGCTGGAAACTGGCGGGTAATGGCCATCTGGACATGCACATGAATGCACGCATCCAGCGCAATATCGACGGCAAGAGCGTGGCATCCTTCACGCGTCTGTGGGCGTTCCACCTGGAGCAGTCCAGTCTGGCTGCGGAAAATGCGGACCGTGCCGACGTACGCGGCCCTGGCCTCACCAACTACGGCAACTTCAAGACGAATGGTTCGGCCAGCGTGCGCCTGCAACTGGTGGCCCCGGCGACGGGATACAGTTCGTTGCGGATCGCCGACAGCACGGGTACCCCCAGCGCCTATTATGGCAATGGCGAGGCCTTGCAGAGCTGCCAGGATATCGCCGCCACCGCACCCGCGCCGGCCGGCTTGAACGATAACACCATGTGCATCGACGAAACCAAGACCGCAGCGGGCAAAATTTATGTCTGGACCCTGCGTTTCGGCAGCACGGTGGTCAGCGCCTTCCCGTTCCAGACCAATGCAGTACCGCTGTCGCTTGCGTTTGCGCAGGCCAACCAGGCCAGCCTGTTCGCCACCATCACCAGCGTGACGCCGGCAAAACTGTCGTCGATTCAGGCGAACACCTTGCTGGATAACGTCGTGACTTTCAACTACACGCAATCGGCCGCGTATGGCGCCAAGATGGACAACTGCGGCATGGCACTGTTCGAGGCATCCGGTACGATCTTGCTC
>NZ_JBFUDR010000578.1:0-1572 GCF_056404615.1 Massilia sp. P2_C2
ACGTCGGGCCGGCGGCGCAGCAACGCAGACGGCAGGCCGGGCTGGACCGCGGGCGCGTTCAGTTGGATCAAGTCCGTGCCCCGCGCGACGGGGCCGGGATTGGCGCCGGCGAGGATGTCGAGGGCATTCTCCTGTTGGGTGATGGCGCGCTGCAGTTGCGGCACGACGGCGGCCGTCGCGCGATACTCGGCCTCGGCCTGCGACAGTTCCAGGCGCGAGCTGTAGCCGACCGCGAACTGGCGGCGCGCCAGCTCCAGCGAGCGCTGGCGCGATGCCAGCGTGGCGCGCGCGAGGTCCAGCTGGGCATCGAGGCCGCGCAGGTTGAGGTAGGCGGACGCCGTGTTCGCCGCCACCGACAGTGCCGTCGCATCGAGCAGCGCCTGCTGGGCCGCGTAGTCGAAGCGTGCAGCCTGCGTGGTATTGGCGAGCCGGCCGAACGGATCGAGTTCGTAGGCGGCCTGGAAGCTGCCCTGCAGCGTGGTCGACGTGATGGGCGTGCCGAACGGGCCGATCACGCGCGCGCGTCCGGGCGAGAACCCGGCCGACAGCGTCGGTTCCTGGGCCGAACGGGCCACCTGGATGCGCGCCCGGTATTCCTGCAGCCGCGCCTGCGCCGTGCGCACGTCGTTGTTGCGTTCGAGGGCCTGGGCGACGAGGCGGTCCAGGGCGGGGTCGGCGAATGCGTGCCACCAGTTGCGTTCGATCGGTGCGGCCGGGGCGTCCGGTCCGACAACGTTGCGCCACGCGGGTGGGACGACCACGGTCGATTGCGGTGGCGGTTGTACCGGGATGCGGCAGCCGGCCAATAGCGCGGCACRGGCAGCCAGCACGAGATGGCGCTTCATTGGGCCTGCCCGGGCGACGGTTGGGTGGCCGGCAGCGTCCGCGTGGGCACAGGGGTGCCCACCCTACGTGGGTCGCTGGCTTGTCCCGGCGCCGGCGGCACGCGTCCGCCCGCCTTCGTGTCGATGCTGGCCACCACCGACATCCCCGGCCGCAGCCGCGCCGCCAGCGCCTGGTCCGGATCGATGCTGATGCGAACGGGGATGCGCTGGGCGATCTTGACGAAATTGCCGGTCGCATTGTCCGGCACGATCACGGAGAACTCCGAACCCGTGGCCGGCGCGATCTGCTCGACGTGGCCGCGCAGGTTCGCATGGTTCAGCGCGTCGACCGTGAAGGTGACGGGCTGGCCCAGGCGCACGTCGGCCATCTGCGTCTCCTTCATGTTGGCGACGACCCACATCGTCTGCGGCACGAGCGCCGTCAGCTGGGCGCCTGCGTTGACGAACGCGCCCAGGCGCACGCTGATCTGGCCCAGCTGGCCGTCGCGCGGCGCATTGACGCGCGTATTGGCCAGGTCGATCTCGGCCAACCGGACCGCGGCCTCGGCGTTGGCGACGGCGGCCTCCAGCGACGCGTGGTTGACCTCGACCGTGCGCAAGTTCTGGCGCGATATCTCCACCGCGGCGCGCGCCTGCTCCGCGGCGGCGACGGTCTGGGCGCGGGTGGCGCGGGCGGCGTCGCGCTCGCGCGCGGACAGCGAACCATCGGCCGCCAGCTCCTCCACGC
>NZ_JBFUDR010000579.1:0-1565 GCF_056404615.1 Massilia sp. P2_C2
GTCGTAGGCGTACTGGCGCGTCGTCGCGTTCTTGCGCGCGCTGCCGTCGTCCGGCGGGGTGGTCGTGGTGCCGGCGGCGCCGTTGGCGGCGTTCGGATCGGCCGGCGGATTGCTCGCCACCGGCGGACGGTTCGACAGCGTGCCCGGCACGCCCAGCGCCATGCGGCTCTTTTCCATTTCCTCGCGCATGGCTTCGCTGGTGACCTTCGGCGCTTCGCCGTACTTCTCCTGCGTTTCCTCGATCTTGTCGTTGTCGACGTCGGCCGTCACGCTGACCTTGAAGTTCTCGGTGCCGAGCACGGGGCCGAGCAGGCCGGCCACGTTGGCGCGCACGTCGTCCTGGTAGCGCTTGGCGGCGGCATCGCCCTGGGCGGCGCCGTCGAAGCCTTCGGTCAGGTCGACGCGCGACGACAGGTAGTTGCCGTTCTGGTCGACCAGCGACACGCGGTTCGGGGCCAGGCCCGCGACGCTGCCCGCGACCATGTTCACGACCGCGGCGATCTGTTCGTTCGACAGCGTGTGGCCCGGCTTTACGCCCACGACGACCGAGGCCGACGACTTGTCGCCGTCGCTGGCGACGAACGACGAGGACTTGGCGATGGCCAGGTGCACGCGTGCCGAGGCGATGGCGTCCAGCGTGAGGATCGATTGCGCCAGCTCGCCTTCCAGGCCGCGGCGGAAGCGCACGTCCTGCACGAACTGCGAGACGCCCAGCGGGTCGTTCTTGTCCATCAGCTCCAGGCCGGCCGGCAGCTGCGCGGTCACGCCCTTGGCGGCCAGCAGCATGCGGACCTTGCCCAGCTGGCCGGTCGGGACCATCACCTGGCCGGAGTCCGGGTGGATGCGGTAGGGCACGTGTTCGGCATCGAGCACGCTCATCATGTCGCTGGCGGCGATTTTCTCGTGGGCGCCGAACACCGGCTTGTAGCCGGCCTGGTCGTTCCACATGAACAGCATGACGGCCGCGGTGATGCCGATGGCCAGCACCAGCATCGGGGTCAGGTTCCTGGCCAGCGCGGGCGGCAGGGCCAGGCGTTTGCCGCCGAGGGCGGTCTTCAGGGTAGCAATCACGTTGGGTTATTCCTGTCAGACGGGCAGCTTGAGCAGCTCGTCGACGGCGCCCATGACTTTGTTGCGGACTTGCATCAGCATCGAGAAGGACAGGTTGGCCTGCTGCGACGACAGCATGGCGCCGACCAGGTCGTCGCTCTTGCCGCTGTCCACCGCTTCCATCTTCTGGTTGGCCACCTGCTGGTCCTGGTCCACGCTGACGAGGGCATTCTTCATGCTCTGCGCGAAGGAGAAGCCGCCGTTGCCGTCGCCCAGCGTCGGGTGGCCGGCATCCATGGCCGGCGTCACGACTCCGAGGCGGTTGGCATCGTTGGTGAGGGCTGCCAGGTCGGCCCGGATCAGGCCGGCAAGTTCAGTTCCCATCGTGTTCATCACTCCCATGCTTAAGTTTGCGGGTTGTAACTTTTCGTAAATGTTGCACCGTCGGCTTTACTTTGCAAACGATACAACTTTTGTTGACTTTTGGAAAATTGTTAAATTTCAGCGTCATACTG
>NZ_JBFUDR010000580.1:0-1561 GCF_056404615.1 Massilia sp. P2_C2
GTGTTCTTGTACACGAGATTGTTCTTGTACTGGTTCGACGTACCGGTCTTGCCCTGCTCCGAAATGCCGTACTTGTTGTCGTACACGATGTTGTTGGCCACAAACACGTTGTTCGCGCCGGCCGTCGAGTGATAGAAGTCACCGCCGCCGACGACCATGCCGAAGCTCGACGTGGTCGCCGTGTTRTTGGTGATSWYCACRTTGGTCGCGTCGTGCCACAGGTGGATCGCCGCGCCGGATACACGATAGACCAGGTTGTTCTTGATCGTGCCGGAGGTCGACACGTAGATGCCCTGGACGTAGCTGCAGCCGGACGGGCCGATGTCGTTGACGACGTTGCTCACCACGTCGCCCAGCACGCCGTTGTAATAGCTGTCGACGCCGATCGCCGAACCGCCCGCGCTCGTGCAACTGACGGTCTTCGCGATGTGGTGRATRTGGTTGTCCGCGATCATGGTGTACGACCCGCCGGTGTAGATACCATGGGTCCACTTGGTGCCGCTGCCCGAATTCGTGCCGTCGATGTCGAAGCCGACGATGCTGACATAGCTGCCGCGGTTATCCCAGGCATTGTTGTTCGACGAGCTGGCCGGCGGCACGATCTTCGCGCCCCACTTCGTCGTCGAGACCCAGTAGATGCGGGCCGAGCTCGTGCCGCTGGCCGTCGTCTTGATGCCGCCGGCGTAGGTACCCGGTGCAACATGGACGGTCGTGCCAGGCTTCGTCGCGACCTGGGCCGCGCGGGCCAGGGTCTTGAACGGTGCGGTCTGCGTGCCTGCGGCCGTGTCCGAACCGGTCGGCGACACGTAATAGTTATAGGAGGTGGTCGGCGTCGACATCATCGACGACGTGGTGTCGACGCTCGTCACCATTGCCAGCAGGTGAGGTGCGCCGTCCGAGGCGGTGGCGGGTGCGGATGCGCCGGTCGCTTGCGCCGCGGCTGCGTCCACCGTGTTCGGCGTCGTCGCGGCACCGTTTGCCGCGGTCGCGTCCGCGCTCGTCGTGATTGCAGCGGTCTGTGCCTGCTGGCCGTTGGCGGTGTCGGTCAGGCCGCCACCACATGCGGTCAACAACACCGTGGCGCTGCAGCACAGCAGGGCGTTGAGACGGAGATCCGAAGCAAAAGTCACCAGTTTTTTCATCTGAAAAATTCCTTACATTGAAGAGTGAAGATAACCCTTTGACGCAAGGAAACTGCCTAAGTTCAACGTTTTTCGAAAAAAATTTCCTGGCGTAACGAACATACAAAACCGGACGGGTGCACCCGCGATGCGCTGCGGGATCGGCCGCCCAAAACGAAAAACCCGATTCAGGAAGGCGACGCTTCCTGAACCGGGCTACGGCGCCGTGCCGGCGCCGGACGTGGTGACGTGATCAGTGCTGGTAGGCGCCGATGTCGTAGCCGGTCGTACTGTTGCGCGGCTTGCCGTCCAGGTCGGTCGGGTAGGTGTTGGTCGAGATGCCGCGACCGATAGCCGGCGAGCTGGTGCTCAGGTGGAAGTCAGGCGTCGTCACCGTGCGCGAATAGGCCTTCAACAGCGGATCCGAGCTGACGGTCGCG
>NZ_JBFUDR010000581.1:0-1559 GCF_056404615.1 Massilia sp. P2_C2
GGCAAGGGTTCCTTACTCCGAACTGTCGGACGGAAACGGGAAAATCGGAAAAGTAATAGCGAAGTGTACAAAGGCAAAACAGTACCTCAGATATCGTAATGTCGAAGAATTACGTGCTGATTTGTTTGAGGCATTGGTAGAATTTGAAAACTCGACAGTTCCTGCCGTAACCAATGTAGATCTCGGAATATTTGTTGCAGAATCGTTAGCGGAAGCTGATTGTGATTTGATTATCGATATGATCAGCGCGGCAGACGGCACGCAGCTTTATAACATTTATAGGGCGTTCACCGTCGAGTTTATTGAGAGAGCTTACATGGCCTCTAATCCGGCTGCTAATTATATGGCTGAGCAATTCGCGAAATACGTGCTTACTAACCTTTTTGAATTTGGATACTGCGACGTATTGGCAGATCGGTTAGCTTATTTTGTACAGCGGGGCGATGTCGCGACAAAGGCAATATCACTTCTGGCGCTGCTAGAATTGGGCACATCCCACAACAGGTGGTATGTAGAGAATAAGTTCGTGAAGCTTGCTGGCCCGGATTGTCCTCCGTCTGTCGTCAAGCGAATGTTATTAGACGCGAAAACTAACGATGTTAATCTCGTTGGACGATTGGCCCATCTATTTAGGTCAATTTCTGTCAGAAAAGAAGATCTTCATCCACAAATCTCCGTGCATGTCCCCTAATATGGTTACTTTCGAATTTTCGTTGCCGGGTCCAAAAGGCGATAACCAAGATACGACTTACATCGCGAGATCAGGAGACGATGAAATAATTGCTTTAGTGGCAGATGGGGTCGGCGGTTCGCAGGGCGGGCGTTATGCGTCGCAATGCGTTAAGCGTGCTGCAGAAGAAGCACTAGGCGCGAAAAACTGCGATCCAGAAACCATCATCAAAAATGCGCATCAATACGTTAATTCTCTAAAGATGCCGAGCGCCGCAACTACTGCTACAGTAGTTTTTTGCAATAGTTCACGATTGAGATTCGCACACACCGGTGATAGCAGGCTTTATATCGTTCGTGGCGATGGACTTAAAACTCTTACCGAAGATCAAACAGAAGTGGCGCTACTGCTTAAAGAGGGAATTTTAAACAAGGCAACTGCACAGACTTATCGTCGTAGGAACGTTTTGACGCACTCGGTAGAGAAAGGTGTTCCACTCTCAATTCAAAAAGGTAAGTTTGATTTAGAGCGCGGAGATCGTATCCTATTGCTTACCGATGGAGTTTATAAGGCATTAAATAAGCGTAAAATGTGTGAATTATCTTCGGCACATGGTGATGTTGGGGATTTTTCAAGTGCCATTAAGACGTTTATTGAGAGCCGTATTGAGGATGACGCGTCTATTGTGATAATAAACATTTAGTTTCTAGCGCTACCAAACTCATGTAATCGCGATCACAAAGGATAAGTAGATGGTGGTGCACGACGGCCAGGTGGTGAACAAGGGCGAGATGATCGTGGACGGCCCGGCCGATCCGCAAGACATCCTGCGCCTGCTGGGTATCGAAGCGCTGGCCCGCTACATCGTCGACGAAGTGCAGGACGTGTA
>NZ_JBFUDR010000582.1:0-1556 GCF_056404615.1 Massilia sp. P2_C2
GCTCCAGGGTCTCGCGTTCCCAATTGCTGGAGGCCGTCGGGGTGGCCGTACGGTTGTCGTTCAGATTGTCGTTCCTGGTGTTGTCGCTCATAAATGCCTGGTGTTGGTTACCCGATCTGACTGTCCGTCACGCCAGGTGCCGGCGGACGGATGTGCTGGTCCGGCTGCCAGTAGATACGGTCGTCGGCTTCGCGCACGGCGATCGGCCGTAACCTGCCACCGCGGCAGGGCCCGCCTGCGCAGGTGCCGGTTTCCGGCATATAGATGGCGCCATGCGTCGAGCACATGAGATACAGCTTGCCTGACTCGAAGAACTCGCCCTTGGACCAGTCCAGTTCGATGGGTACGTGCGCACAACGGTTCAGATAAGCGTAGATCTTGCCGCCGAAGCGCACGACGAAACCCGTCGCGTCGTCACCGAACGCCCGCACGGGGAATCGGACGCCCTTGCCGCCATCCTCGACGGTGGCCGAATCGCAAATATAGACGTCTTCGCTGGCGCTCATGCGTTCTCGACCAGCCACTGATGCAGCTCGGGCACGTTCTTGGCCGTGTAGATCGGATGGCAAGCCTGCAATTGCTGGACCGGATGGGCGCCATACTCGACGGCGATGCCGGAAGCGCCGGCATTGTTTGCCATAAGCAAGTCATGCGTCGTGTCGCCGATCATAACGGTACGCCGCATGTCCTGGCCGAGCTCCCTTGTCAATTCTTGCAACATTGCAGGGTGCGGTTTGGAAAATGTCTCGTCCGCGCAACGGGTCGCATCGAAGACGGACAGCAGTCCGGCCGCGTTCAGCGCGCGATTCAGGCCGACCCGGCTCTTGCCCGTTGCGACAGCCAGGAAATAGCCCTGCTGGGAGAGTTCATCGAGCATCGCCCGCACGCCCTGGAACAGGACCAGTTCATGGTCCTTGGTCAGGAAGTGATAGCGATAGCGTTCGACCATGCGCGGGTACAGGGCCGGATCGATGTTGGGCATCACGGCCTGCATGGCTTCGCCCAGGCCGAGGCCGATGACGTGCGACGCCGCGGCATCGCTCGGGACCGCGAGGCCAAGATCCTTGGCGGCGGACTGTATACATTTGACGATGGTGGCGGTGCTGTCCATCAGCGTGCCATCCCAGTCGAACACAATCAGATCGAATTGCTTTCTTACCATGTCTCCCGGCCTTGTGCGCCGGCTCCTCATTCGCGCCTGCAAGAACCCTGGTGTCCGCCAGCAGGATCTGCCGCTGGCGAGGACCGGGTTCCGATTGGCGCATTATCGATGGGTAGTACGTGTTTTGACTTCCTGCGCTTGCCCCAAGCTTACCAAGAAACGCTCGCATTCCGCCGGCAATGGCGCGGTCAGAGTCAGCGGCTTGCCCGTCTCCGGATGCTGGAACGTGATCCGGTATGCATGCAGGAACATGCGGCGCAGCGCGCCCCGGGTCTCGGTCGCCTTCTGCAACTGCTTGTTGAGCGCAAAGTCGCCGTATTTTTCGTCGCCGAGGATGGGAAAACCACTCGACGCCAGGTGCACGCGGATCTGGTGCGWGCGACCGGTCTTGAGC
>NZ_JBFUDR010000583.1:0-1547 GCF_056404615.1 Massilia sp. P2_C2
GCGACGCTGGTCGTCGGCACGATCTTGTAGATGTTGCTGACCACCATACTCGTCACGTTCGACACGTTACCCACGGCGTCGGTGCCGCGCGCGTAGACGGTGGTGTCGCTCGCGACCTGCACGGTGCCCGTGTACGGCCTCCAATCGCCGTCGCCGACCTTGAACTCCCTGACGGCCGCGTCGGTCGGATACGTGATCGTCACGTTGACGGCCTGGTTGGTCGGGGCCGTCGTGTCGACCACCAGCGAGGCGCCGACCGGCGGGATGCGGTCGATGTTCGACACGGTGTACTGCGTCACGTTGGACACGTTGCCCGCCACATCGGTGCCGCGCGCGAACACGTTGCCGTTATCCGACATCAGCACGGGTCCGCCGTACGCCGTCCATGATCCATTCTCGCCGATCTTGTATTCCTTGATCGCGGCGTCGTCCGGGAACACGACGGTCACCAATACGTCCTTGTTGGTCGGATCGGTGATGTTCGCCGTGAACTGCGCATCCACCGGCGGAATGCGGTCAATGTTGGTGACGGCATAGGTGGTCACGGGCGAAACGTTGCCAGCGGCGTCCGTGCTCTGCGCATAGACGACGGCGTTGTCTGTCACGACGACCGGCGCCGTGTAGGGCAGCCACCCGGCGGCGTCACCGACGCGATACTGGCGCACCACCACGTTGGCCGGATAAGTGATGGCGACGCTGACGTTGCCCGTGGTCGGGTCCATGCTGCTTGGCACGAAGCTGGCGCCCGCCGGCGGGACCTTGTTGATGTTGGCGACGGCCAGGCTGGAGACGGCAGAGACGTTGCCCGACGCGTCCGTGCCGCGGGCATAGACCGTGGTGTTGGCGGTCACGACGACTGGCCCCGTGTAGGCGGTCCAGGCGCCGGTGTCGCCCAGCTTGTACTCGCGCACGGTCGCATCCGCCGGGTAGTAGATCGACACGTTCACGTTCTGGTTGGTGGGTGCCGTGACGTCCGCGTACAGGCCGGCGGTGGTCGGGGCGGTCTTGTCGACCGTGACCGTCACCGAGTGCTTCTGCTCGACGTTGCCGGCCCAGTCCACGCTCCAGTAGACGATCGTGTGCGCGCCGTCGGTGGTGAGGGCGACCGTGGTGCCGGTCTGCTGCGCGCCGCCGTCGACGGTGTAGTAGGTCGCTTGCACGCCCGAGCCGCCGCTGTCCGTCGGGGTCAGGATCACGGCGGTGTCCTGGTTGACGGTGCCCGAGGGTGCGTTGTCCGTCGTCACCGGCGCGGTGGTATCCACGCCATGCAGCGAGCCGTGCAGGCGAAGTTCCTTCATGGTGCCGTACCAGGCGTTCGGRTTGTACACGCGGATGTAGCGATAAGGCACCAGGCTGGTGACCGGCAGCGTCTGCCAATCCGCAGTCGACTTCGCCGCGGCGGTCAGATTGGTCCACGTCACGTTGTCGTTCGAGCCCTGGAATACCGTGCCGTTGACGCGCGTGTAGTACTGGTCCTGGCTGCCGATGACTTCCACGGCGGTCAGGTTGACCTGGTTGCCTTGCTTGAAGTCGAAAACCACCCAGGC
>NZ_JBFUDR010000584.1:0-1522 GCF_056404615.1 Massilia sp. P2_C2
CAGTTACTGTAAGCGGGATCAAAGCTTTCGGTAACATGTAAAATTGCCCTTCATTTAGCGTTGTTTGTTCGACAGACTTGGAACCATAAATTGTGCAACTACATACGAGCGACGAAAAAATGATGATCGACAGTAGCTTTAAATATTTCTTCATGATAGCCCCTAGTAAGGCTTACCAACGCATAATTCGACCCTTAGAAAAAATCAAAGCATGGCGAAGCGGTTAGAAAAATCCGACAGACACGATAACATTATTTTTATCAACCGTGACATTAAAGCGTTCGCGGCGTAGATCAAGAGTGACTGGATCGCCAGGGCGAATCAAGCGGAATACGTGACTGGGTAACTCCGAAATTAACCGATGGGCGTGTGCGGGCATGTTCGGTAAAGTGGGGAGCGGGAACGGTGCAGGTTCAAATTGCCCAGGGAATGGAAACGGGCCAACTGGTAATTGTGGTTTCGGCCATGGCCAAAGATGGGGGCCTTCCGGATCGTTGACTGGAGTTAATGAAGTCAGCCCATTTACACGAAAGGCTCTAGAATTTAGTAATGTCTCGAAGCTCGAAAGTACTTTCGGATCAGCCACAGTTGAGACGTGTATCGCAAGAAGTGAGTAGCCCAAACTTGTTGCTCGCGCGTATTGATCGGTTGCAATGGAAGCGACATTAATTTCCCCAGTTGGGAACCCACATAACGTAGGAACTAATCCCAGATGGTCCTGTCTCAGGTCCTTTACATCGATTCCTGCACTTTGTAATTCTTGTTTTACTGCATCAAGGGAAGTTGGTTTGATCTCTGGATGGCATTGTAGGGCACCGTTAAATTTGTAGACGTCGATGCATTCTGCATCAAATAACCAAGGCTGATAGCCACGTGGTAATTGCATAGCAATGGCCAGATCTTTTGTATCAATTTCGAAAACGTTCGCTGATCCTGTCGGCTGACCACAGGCTGAAGGAAAAAAAAGTGGAGTTTTCACCCTGTCTGCATTTGATACTTTAACCCCTGCGGCCTCCAGTTCTTTTGTCATCTCTTCAGTCGAGATCGCTTCCGACATGCCACATTGAGTGGAGCCGTCAAGAGCATAAATTTTCATAATAATGTCTCCTTCTTGTTGTGTCGATTTGTCGGATGAAAATATTTATTTCTTACAGAGAATCACAGGCGACTATTTATTTTGAATAGAGCTCTGAAAAGTTGTTACTTAACTTTAGGGTCGGGCCAAGTATGTTTCTGTGGATTAACGAGCTGCCGGCGCCATGGCTCATCCGTTAAGTTACGTTGATCGGATATGATGCAGACCTATTAAGATACATAGGTATACTTTGATGGCTGATTGGATATTTTTGCGATTTGATGTTGATGTTATTTGTGAATGAAAGCGGAATTGGGAGTGAAAATTTCCTTTGGAGTACTGATATTAAAACGCTGCAATGTCTTTCTTGAATAGATTCATCTAAGTACTCGGCCAAATTTTGTTTTTAAAGATGAGTAGACAATACAGCAGGGCACCTCGAAAAAC
>NZ_JBFUDR010000585.1:0-1521 GCF_056404615.1 Massilia sp. P2_C2
GAGATGATGCCTCCCTGTGGCGTACCGGCTTGCGTCGGGAACAGCCTTCCCATCTCGACGAACCCTGCTCTCAGCCATTTCTGTAGGACACCTTTGTCCATGCAGACATTGGCGGCCAGCCAGTCGTGGCTAATATTGTCGAAGCAACCTTTGATGTCCCCTTCGAGAACCCATTTCGGCGATACGTCACGGCTCAGTACATTTCGTACCTGACCGATGGCATCTGCCGTCGAGCGTTCCCGTCGAAAACCATATGAATGAGGATCGCCGATCGTTTCGGCAACAGGGTCCAGTGCTAACAGATGCAGCGCTTGCATGGCCCGATCACGCATGGTGGGAATGCCCAACGGGCGTTTGTCACCATTAGCTTTCGGGATATAAATGCGACGTAGTGGCAGCGGCTTGTATCTCTTGATACCAAGACCATTCACCGCCTGCCATTTCTCTTCTGGGGTGCTCCAGGTCTGCTGATCCACACCAGGAGTTTTCCGGCCACGATTCTCCGTTACCCGCCTCACAGCCAAAGCTTTCGCTCCGGTGGATTTGGTCAGGAGTCTCTGCAGGGAGCGCACCTTCCGCCATTCACCTGCTTTTGCTGCCTTCGCAATGCGTGCCTGTATCCTCGCGACAGCCTGATAAACCTTGGCCCACGAGATGTCGTGCCAAGATTTCCAGCCTGTGGAGGCAATATCACAATCGTGCTGACTTGCGTCCATATCAACCTCCGGTCGATTGGAGCGGGTGAAGGGAATCGAACCCTCGTCATAGGCTTGGGAAGCCTCAGCTCTACCATTGAGCTACACCCGCGTAATYCCCAGAAGGAATAGACGCACTTTGCCCCAACGGGGCATGCGTTATCCCCACTGGGTGCGATTCACAGACCTGTCTTGCGACAGATCACCAGATGGAAGTCTGCACGTTTTCACGTTAGGGCAATCTTTTCATCCCCTATCCTCTCCGTTACAGAGAGGCGTTCGCTTTTTCCATCATCCTCTACCTACTATAACATCAGACAATCTTGCGATTGCCCTTGTCTGCCGTACAGGCCAGACGCCATATCAGGCTTACCTCGTTCCGTACAGGCAACAGGATTGGGAAGGTTCTGCCTTTTCGCCGGTGATACCCATGTCAGCGTGTCCGCACCAAGCAGACGGACAACCGATCACATCGAGCCTCTTGCCGTTGCGTTTAGCTCGTCAAGCTTGACGACGTTTAATGGCAGTTCACTTTACGTTAACCATCCAACCCAGCCTAGCGCCTCATCCGGTCGCAACTACCGAACTCCCGGCAAATCCCTCGCGGAATCCACCGTCCCCCGAAGGGCGGCTACATTGTCGGAGCGCTCAGCACCCCACCGTTACCAGTGACGCACCGCTCCTAGGCTACGAGGGGCTGAACCCTCGGTCTTGCCGGCCATTGATGCACCTCAAGACAATTGCTTGCACAGCCTTCGTCGCTTCAATTTACTACTCACTGAGACCTGTTTACCCCGTGTAGCTGGGGCTGGTACCACACTCTAGG
>NZ_JBFUDR010000586.1:0-1502 GCF_056404615.1 Massilia sp. P2_C2
GCCTGCGCGGCGCCGGGCCCGGGATGGTCGAGCGCGGCATTGCGCAGCGCCAGCGCGGCCGCGCGCAGGGCCGCCACGCGCACGGTATCCTGCGCCGGCGGCAGCGGCGCCTGGTCCAGAGCAGGTTGCAGCAGGGCATGCGTGGCCGCGATGCGCGCCAGCTTGCCGGGCTGCCCGTCCGGCACGAGGCTGGCCGCCGTCACGACCCGCGCCACCTCGGGCAGGCGTTCGATGCGCGCCGCCTGCGCCCCGGCTGCGGCGAGCGATGGGGCCAGCACCTGGATGTTGTCCAGGCCGATGTCGGTCGTGCGCGCCAGTGCGCGCAGGGCGACCATCGATTCGCTGTGCGGGTCCTTCAGGTGCAGCGGGTCGAAATCGAAGTCGAGGTGGCGCAGCAGCGGCAGCCCGGCGACCACGAGCGCCAGGGTGCCCACCAGCAGCGGCTTGCGGTGCGCCTGCAGCGCGCGGTCGACGGGGGCCAGCCGCGGAAAGCCGGGTGCGGTGCGCGCGGGCGGTGGATCGAGCAGGCGGATCAGTGCCGGCAGCACGGTCAGGCAGCCGGGCAGGGCGACGAACAGGATGCCGCAGCCGGCGATCTGTCCCAGCTCGGCCACGCCGCGGTAGGCGGTCGGCAGGAAGGCGAAGAAGCCGAACGCGGTGGCGATGGCGGCCAGCGTGAGGGGCAGGGCGATCGCGTGGCCGGCGGCATGCAGCGCGGCGGTGGGTGTCGTCTGGCGGTGGTGCAGCTCGCGGAAACGCACGCCGAACTGGATGCCGAAGTCGATGCCGATGCCGACGAACAGGATCGCGAAGGCGACCGAGATCAGGTTCAACGCGCCGACCATCAGGATGCCCAGCGCGGCCGTGAGCGCCAGTCCGCCGGCCATCGTCAGGCACACGGCCAGCACCAGCTTGCCGGAACGTAGCGCGTACCATAGCAGCGCCAGCACGAGCGCCAGCGCGACCAGGGTGCCGGCAAGGCCGCCTTCCTGCAGCGACGCGAATTCATCGTCCGACAGCGGGATCGGTCCGGTCAGCGCGACACTGGCCTGGTAGCGTGCCGCCAGGCGCAGGTCCCGCGCGCTGGCCCGGATCGCATCCGCCGCCGCCGCGCCCGGCATGAGGTCGGTGAAATCGAGCACGGGCCGCACTTCGACGAGGCTGAACGCCGAGGCGGGCGGGCTGGCGTCCGGCAACGCCTGCCACGACAGGGCCGCCGGCCGCCCCGCCAGCACGCCCTCCACGGCGTCGGCACTGCGCGCGAGCAGCGGGGCCATGCCGGGCAGGCCGACCTGGCCCGTCTGCAGCGGCGTGCCCAGGGTGACCGCCAGCAGATTCGCCAGCCCGCGCAGCGATGGATCGTGGGCGAGGGCGGCAATGAGGGGGCGGGCGTCGCGCAGTCCGTCCGTCAGATCGGCGAGTTGCGCCTCGGGCAGGTAGAGCAGGCCATTGCGTCGGAAAAAATCTTCGTCTGCGCCGAGGCTGACGGCGCGGAACCTGGC
>NZ_JBFUDR010000587.1:0-1500 GCF_056404615.1 Massilia sp. P2_C2
CCGTGTCGCCCGCGCGCATCGTCGCGCGGCGGCGGCGCAACTACGTCGAACTGCAGCGCGCGCTGGACGGCGCACCCGGCTGCCGGCCATTGTTTGCGCGTCTGCCCGACGGCGCCTGTCCGTGGATGTTCCCGTTGCTCGTCGACCGCCCGCAGGCCGTGGCCGACGCCCTGCAGCGCGCCGGGGTACCGATGACGCGCTTCGGCGCGATGCTGTGGCCGGGCGTCGACGCGAGCGTATGCCCCAACAGCGCAGACCTGGGCCGGCACCTGATCGCCTTCCCCTGCCATCAGGCCCTCGACGATGGCGAACGGACCTGGCTGCACGCGCAGGTGCGGCAGGCGCTCGAAGCCTGCGCGGCGGTGCCGGCATGAACCGGGCCGTCGCGCATTGGACGGTCACTGCGGCGCGCGATTTCGCGCAGCATGCCCATCGCTGGCAACGCCTGCATGCCGCGAGTCCCGCGTCTCCGCTGCTGGCGGTCGATTTCGTGCAGGCGCTGCTCGACGTGTTCGGCACTGGCCGCGAACTGCTGGCCTGGCACGGTCGAGGAGACGACACGGACGTGATGACGATCGTGGCGCCCGGCCGCGCCGGCGTCTGGAACACGTTCCAGCCGGCCCAGGCACCCGTCGGGCTGTGGCTGCAACGCGATACCCGCCCCGCCGACGCCTGGTTGCCCGGCCTGCTGCGCGCCCTGCCCGGCCCGGCGCTGATGGTCGGCCTGACGCAATGCGACCCGCTGCTGATGGCGCGTCCGGCTCCGGACACCGCGAGCGGCGCGCGCAGCTTCGACTACATCCGCACGGCGCGCGTCACCCTGCAGGGCAGCTTCGACGACTACTGGAATGCGCGCGGCAAGAACCTGCGCAACAACCTCAAGAAGCAGCGCAACCGCCTGCGCCAGGACGGCATCGCCACGCGCCTGGAAATCGTGCGCGCCGCCGAAGACATGGCCGGCGCCGTGGCCGACTACGGCCGGCTGGAGACGGGTGGCTGGAAGGCGACCGAAGGTACCGCCGTCGCCGCGGACAACGACCAGGGCCGCTTCTACCGCAGCATGCTGGAAGCGCTCGCGCGCCGCGGCGCGGCCAGCGTCTACCGTTACTGGTTCGATGGCCCCGATGGCCCCGAGGTTTCACATTTGGCCGCGATGGATTTGTGCATAGAAGGCGGCGGATGCATCGTGATCCTCAAGACGGCGTACGACGAGGCGCTCGGACCGCAGCTGTCGCCCGCGCTGCTGATGCGCGAGGACGCCACGCGCGGCCTGTTCGACGAGGGGCGCTTCGGGCGCATCGAGTTCTATGGACGGGTAATGGAATGGCACACCCGCTGGACCGACGAGATCCGCACGATGTACCACCTGAACGGCTATCGCTGGCCGGTGCTGGGCCGCCTGCATGCGCTGGCCGCGCGCCGCGGCGGGAGCGACGCGGACGTCAGCGCTGCGCCGCCAGCGCCTGCCGCAGCTGCGACAGGCTCATGAACTCGCCGCCG
>NZ_JBFUDR010000588.1:0-1485 GCF_056404615.1 Massilia sp. P2_C2
GGCTTCCTCGCGCCCGAGATCGCGCAAGGCCTCGTCTCCGTCGTCGACAGCGCCGACCGCTCCGTCGTCACCCTGCGCGGCGACGGCGTGTTCGCG
Source organism: Massilia sp. P2_C2 (assembly GCF_056404615.1). NCBI lineage: Bacteria > Pseudomonadati > Pseudomonadota > Betaproteobacteria > Burkholderiales > Oxalobacteraceae > Massilia > Massilia sp. P2_C2. The sequence continues at coordinate 97 of NZ_JBFUDR010000588.1, forward strand.
TCGGGCAGCGGCGATGTGTCGCGCGCCTATCTCGGCCTGCTGGGCCGCATCGGCGACGCGCTGAAGACCGTGCCCGGCAAGGTGCTCGTCGTCGGCCACACCGACAATACGCAGCCCGGCCTGTCGGCGCGCTTCCCGTCCAACTACGAACTCTCCAAGGTCCGTGCGACGGCCGTGCGCGACCTGCTGGCCGAACGGGCCGGCCCGGAAACACGCTACAGCGTGGAAGGCCGCGGCGATTCGGAACCGCTCGCCACCAACGACACGCCGGCCGGCCGCTCGCGCAACCGCCGCGTGGAGATCGTCCTGCTCACGCCCGCCACCGCGAACTGAGTCTCTAACGGAATCCGACCTGCAATGAAAACGTTCTTCACCTGGCTGATCAAGCCCGCCGTGCTGGCTTTCCTGGGCGTGCTGCTGCTCGCGCTGGTCATCTGGTTCGAGGCGCCGCTGGTGTCCTACGACGGCCACTACCCGTTCGCATCGGAGACGGTGCGCTGGACCTTCATCCTCTTCTTCTTCGCGATCTGGGCCGGCTGGGTGGCCTGGCGCTGGTTCAAGGCCTGGCGCGCCAACCGCGAGCTGATGAAGAGCGTGGCCGGCGAGGATGCCAAGGCCGCGCCCGCACCCGCCACGTCGGAAGGCGCGGCCGAGGTGGCGCTGCTGAACAAACGCATGCAGGAAGCCATCGCCGTCCTCAAGAAGGCGAAGACGGGCGGGAAGAACGGCCTGTACCAGCTGCCGTGGTACATGTTCATCGGCGCGCCGGGCAGCGGCAAGACGACGGCGCTGACGCAATCCGGCCTGAAGTTCCCGCTGGCCGACGCGCTCGGTAAAGGCGCGATCGGTGGCGTGGGCGGCACGCGCAACTGCGACTGGTGGTTCACCGACGACGCCGTGCTGCTGGACACGGCCGGCCGCTACACGACGCAGGACAGCAATGCCGGCGCCGACAAGGCCGCGTGGTCGGGCTTTTTGCAACTGCTGAAGAAGTATCGCCGCCGCCGCCCGATCAATGGCGTGATCGTCGCCGTGCCCGTGAGCGACCTGTTACAGGATACGGAGGCGGGCCGGCAGGCGCAGGCCCAGGCGATCCGCGAGCGCCTCAAGGAATTGCATGATCAGCTGGGCGTGCGCTTTCCCGTGTACATACTCGTGACGAAATGCGACCTGCTGGGCGGCTTCGTCGAATACTTCGATGCGCTGGGCCGCGAAGAGCGCGCGCAGGTATGGGGCACGACGTTCCCGCTGCAGGAAGGGATGGATGGCGATGCCGCGCTGGCCGCGTTCCCGGCCGAATTCCAGCAGCTGGAACAGCGCCTGCAGGAACGCGTGCTGGCGCGCATGCAGCAGGAACGCGATCCGCAGAAGCGCGCCCTGATCTACAGC
>NZ_JBFUDR010000589.1:0-1485 GCF_056404615.1 Massilia sp. P2_C2
GTAGGGTGTGTTAGGGCAAAGTTGTAATGTCCGCTTCTAGCAAAGTAGAAATGTCCGCTTTTGCTAGATAGCTCATGCTGTCGATTCTGAATGGTTTGGAGTCGAGTGTGGGCAAAGTCGGGAGCATTACGATGGAGGAGTTGGAGCGCGCCGAAATCATCGCCGCCAGTGTCAGGGGCGAGATCACGGCGGTCATTGCGGCACAGCGCCTGGGGCTGACGACACGTCAGGCACGCCGTCTGCAAAAGCGTTTTGAACAAGAGGGCCAGAGCGGGATGATTTCCCGGCGGCGGGGCAAGCCGAGCAACAATCGTCTTGCTCCCGAGGTGGTGCAGAAAGCACTGGAGCTGGTGCGTGACCACTATGCCGACTTTGGGCCGACGCTGGCATGTGAGCAGCTGCGGGAACGGCATCAGTTGGAGTTGTCGAAGGAAGCCCTGCGCAACCTGATGATCGAAGCCGGGCTATGGATTCCGAAAGCGGCCCGGCGCTCCCGACTGTATCAACCGCGCGAGCGACGCCCCTGCGTCGGGGAACTGGTCCAGATAGACGGCAGCCGGCACCAGTGGTTCGAAAAGCGCGCCGATCCTTGTACTTTGCTGGTGTATGTCGACGACGCGACAGGAAGAATCCTGCATCTGCACTTTGCCAGGACTGAGACGACCGCCAGCTATTTCGAGGCCACCCGGCGCTACATCGAACAGCACGGCAAGCCGCAAGCCTTCTATGCGGACCGGGCSGCAGTCTTCCGCTCGCCATCGGCAACGAATCGCACCCGGACCCAATTTCAGCGAGCACTCGACGAGCTTGGGATCGAACTGATCTGCGCCAACTCGCCTCAAGCGAAGGGGCGTGTGGAACGCCTGAACCGTACATTGCAGGACCGGCTGGTCAAGAGCTTGCGACTGGAAGCGATCAGTGACATCGAGACTGCCAACGCATGGAGTCRCGACTTCGTTCAACGCTACAACGCCGGCTTTTCCCGCGTYCCGCGCAACCAGTTTGATGCCCACATGCCGCTCCCGTYAAACGACGACCTGGCGCTCATCCTGRCCTTGCACGATCGCCGCAAGCTCTCCWCGAAACTCACCCTGCAACATGGCGGGTTGCAGTACCTCGTCGAAGACCGACCCGGTACACGTGGGCTCATCGGGCAACCCATCGATATCCACACCTATCCCGATGGCCGAGTGGAATTGCGTGCGCACGGCGACATCCTCGCCCACACCACGCTGGAAATCCCTCGCCTGAGCAAGGCTACCGACGTCGATGCCAAGACGCTCCACTACGTCGTCGACAAGAAGGTGCGCAACCGCCACTACCGCGACAATCAGACCGCTGCCGTCATCGCGCAAGGTGTTGGCTCAGCWAAGAAAGCGTCCGCCCAAAAGCGTGTCTGARACCCCACAAAAAGCGGACATTTCAACTTTGCCCAAAGCGGACATTTTAACTTTGCCTTTACAGGGTGGGCACCCCGTGCCCACC
>NZ_JBFUDR010000590.1:0-1463 GCF_056404615.1 Massilia sp. P2_C2
ATCCGGATCCGGCCGCGCTCGGGCGCACGACGCTGTCCGGCCGCACCGGGGCCGCGCTCGATCCGTGCGCGGCGTTGCAGACCGTCGTCGAGCTGCAGCCGGGCGACGGGCAGGAACTCGTGTTCATGCTGGGCGTGGGCGGGCGCCGCAACCTGGATGCTTCCGGCATGGTGCAGCGCCACAGCGGACTTGCCACGGCCACCGCCGACCTGGCCCACGTGCGCGACTTCTGGGACGACACCCTGTCCACCGTGCGCATCGAGACACCGGAGCCGGCATTCGACGTCCTCGCCAACGGCTGGCTGATGTACCAGACGATCGCCTGCCGCATGTGGGCGCGCAGCGGTTATTACCAGTCCGGCGGCGCCTACGGCTTCCGCGACCAGCTGCAGGATGCGATGGCCACCGTGCACGTGCGGCCGGAACTGCTGCGCGACCACATCCTGCTGTTCGCCGGCCACCAGTTCGTCGAAGGCGACGTGCAGCACTGGTGGCACCCGCCCACGGGCCGCGGCGTGCGCACGCGCTGCTCGGACGATTATCTGTGGCTGCCGCTGGCCGTGCACCGCTACGTCGGCGTCACGGGCGATCATGCGCTGCTGGACGAGATCGCGCCGTTCATCGAGGGCCGTCCACTGCGGCAGGACGAGGCATCGTGGTACGACCTGCCGGGCCAGTCGCGCGAACAGGCCAGCATCTACGAGCACTGCGTGCGCGCGCTGCGCCGCGCCCTCGTGTTCGGCCCGCACGGCCTGCCGCTGATGGGCACCTCTGACTGGAATGACGGCATGGACCGTGTGGGCGACAAAGGCCGCGGCGAGAGCGTCTGGCTCGGCTTCTTCCTGTACGACGTGCTGTGCCGCTTCGCCGACCTGGCCGACCGCCGCGCCGACTACGGGTTCGCCACCACCTGCCGCAGCGCGGCCCAGGTCCTCGCGCACAACATCGAGGACAACGCGTGGGACGGCGAGTGGTACCGCCGCGCGTACTTCGACGACGGCACGCCGCTCGGCGCGCGCGAGAACGACTCTTGCCGCATCGATTCGATCGCGCAGAGCTGGGCCGTGCTGTCCAGCGCTGCCGACCGCGGACGGGCGCGCATCGCAATGGATGCCGTCGATGCGCACCTGGTCCGCCGGGWCGCAGGCCTGGTCCAGCTGCTCGATCCGCCGTTCGACCTGGGCCGGCTGGACCCGGGCTATATCCGTGGCTACGTGCCGGGCGTGCGCGAGAACGGCGGCCAGTACACCCATGCGGCGATCTGGGCGGCGATGGCCTTCGCGCACCTGGACGACACGGAGCGCGCCTGGGAACTGGCGCGCATGATCAATCCCGTGCATCACACGGGCACGGGCGAGGCCTGCGCCACGTACAGGACGGAGCCGTACGTGATGACGGCCGACGTGGTCGCCGCCGCGCCGCACGTGGGGCGGGGCGGCTGGAGCTGGTACACGGGATCGGCC
>NZ_JBFUDR010000591.1:0-1461 GCF_056404615.1 Massilia sp. P2_C2
CCTCGAACCGGGCGGCGGCGACCGCCCGGCCATCCTCTCCCACCAGTTTTATGTCGTGCTCGCCCGGCACCGGCGCCCAGGTCGCGGACTGGTCGGCCGCCCCAAGACGCGTCCCGTCCAGTTCCCAGTGCAGGCCCGTGCCGCCGTAGGCCCGAAAGCGCACGCGCTGCTGCGGTGCGGGGATGTCGGGATCGAGTGCGATGATGCTGTCCGCGGCCGGGTAGACGATGCGCGGCGCGCGCCTGCCAGGTGCCAGCATTTCCACGACGGCCGTCTCGCTGCCGCGCACGAACCACTCGCTGCGCTCGGGCTCCATGGCGGGCGCGAACTTCACGACCTGGCGCACGACGCCAGCCGGTGCCGGCGGTTGCCGGCTGGGGCGGTCGCGGTGCAGGTAGTCCATCACGTCGCGCCAGACGGGCGCCGCGCCGGAGACACCGGACACGTCCCACATCGAACGCCCGTCGAAATTCCCGACCCACACACCGACCGTGTAGCGGTCCGAAAAACCCACGCACCAGTTGTCGCGCATGTCCTTGCTGGTGCCCGTCTTCACGGCGCTCCAGAAGCCCGTGGCGAGTTCGTTGGACAGACCGAACGTGGTACTGCGCGCGGCGCGGTCCGACAGGATGTCGGCCACGATGAAGCTGGCGCGCGCGTCCAGCACGCGTGCCTTCCGGGACTGGGCACGCGGCACGAACGTCACGCCGTCCTGCATGCCGCCGTTCGCCAGCGTGCGGTAGGCATTCGCCAGCTCCAGCAGGCTGACGTCGCCCGAACCGAGCGCGAGCGACCAGCCGTAGAATTCCGGCGCCTCCGTGAGGCTCGTGATGCCGACCTGGCGCAGGCGTTCGTGGAAGCGTTCCAGCCCGGTGAGCATCAGCGTGCGCACGGCCGGCACGTTCAGCGAGCCCGCGAGGCTCGTGCGCACGCTGGAAGCAATGCGGTACTGGTGGTCGTAGTTCTGCGGCACGTACAGGCCGCCGACGGTCGGGATGTCGACCGGTGTGTCGTCCAGCAGCGACGCAGCCGTGAGCTGGCCCCGCTCCAGCGCCAGCTCGTACAGGAATGGTTTCAATGTCGATCCGGCCTGGCGCAGCGCCGTCACGCCGTCGACCTCGCCGGCGCCGCCGTTGGCGACGTAGGCCCTCACCTCGCCGCTGGCATTGTCGATAACGACCACGGCGCCGTCCCCGACATTGCGCTCGGCCAGTTCGGCCAGGCGGCGGCGCAGCGTGGCGGCAGTAAAGCGCTGCAGGCCCACGTCGAGCGTGGTACGCACGGCGGCGCCAGCCGCGCCCGCCGCGCCGGCCAGGCGGCGCGCCAGCTGTGGCGTGACGCCCGTCGCATTTGAAGTGGGGCTTGACGCCGGCGGCACGGCCCGTGCGAACGCGGCGTCGACCTGCCATTCGATGGCCGCGCAATCCGCCCGCGCATCGAGCTCGCGCGCGAGCGCGCAGG
>NZ_JBFUDR010000592.1:0-1455 GCF_056404615.1 Massilia sp. P2_C2
CTGCCAGGGCACGACGGGCTGCGGCGCACGCCAGCGCAGCTTGCCGACCGGCGGCGCGGCGAACGGGACGCCAAGAAACGTGTTCACGTGGTCGGCCGACGTGCCGACGATCTGACCACCCGTGACCTTCACCGGGTCCGTCACCTGTGCCGCCTGCGCCGTGCAGGCCAGCAGACATCCCGCAATGAGGGCCGTGGCCCGTATACCCATCCCCATGTGCTCTCCGGTAGAGTTATCGAACAGCTATTTTACCCAGCTGTTTGCACATGGGAAAACTATCAATGCCGGCTCATTCAGTGGAAGAACAGGTACAGGATGACCAGCACGATTGCCGGCACGCCCAGGATCCAGGCCAGGAAATATTTGCCCATGATCGTACTCCTTTCGTCAGCAATTAATCACGGGGTCAGGATGCTGGAGGCGGGCGCGGGCGTCCGTACGTTAATGCACGGAGCGGGCATTGCCGCGGCAAGTGGCAAAAATAGGTTTCAATAATGCAACAATTCAGCGCTACAATTCTTCCTGAGACTCAGAAAGGAATACTGTGGCCACCATCGACCAGGCAGGTGAGGGACGGGAGACGATCACGCCGGACGGGCAGGAAGCGAACCACGCGCACGGTGGCCCACGGCTGATCGTGCCGCTCAGCATGAGCGAACGCGAGGCCGACCTCGCCGTCGACAAGCTGCTGGCCAGCGGCGCCGATACGCCCGACGACCTGCTCGACCGGGCCGTCATCACCCGGCGCGACGCCTATTTCGTGCCGGTCTACGTCTTCGAAGGCAGCTACGAAGCGACCTGGACAGCCTCATTCGGCTACAACCGCGCCGAATACCATACCGACTACCAGACCCGGACCAGAGCCGGCGAAACGCAAAGAGCGGCCGTGACCCGCAAGCTCGTCGTCACCGACTGGCATCCCGCGCACGGCACCGATGCCGGGGACTTCACCGTGACCGCCTACGCCGGCGGGCGCCTGGCGAGCAAGGCGGTCGAGCTGGTCGAATCCGGCGCCGTCTTCGGCAGGACGCAGGCTTACCACCCGTCGCTCACGAGCGGCCTCCATGTCGAGGCGCCCTTGGGCGAGAGCGACGTGTACGCACGGCGCGCGCAGCCGAAGGTGAACGCGCACATCGAGCGCAGCGTCAAGGCCCACGGACAAGGTTCCAGCCAGAGCGACTGGCACTGGAATGCCCGGATCACCGAGCGGACGGCGACCCACGCCCTCCTGCCCATCCGCCATGTCGTCTACGAATACGAAGGCAAGACCTACAACGTCTGGTTCGACGGTGCCGACCTGCTCCGGCACGTGGCCGATTCCCTGCCGCAGGATCAGCGGCGCAAGCGGCACGTGAACCTGGGTTATGTGCCGGCCGCGGCGGTGAGCGTGCAGTTGTGCTTCGCCGGTCTCCTGAGCCAGCCTTCGGGACCGTTCAGGGCCGTGTCCTGGTCCAC
>NZ_JBFUDR010000593.1:0-1435 GCF_056404615.1 Massilia sp. P2_C2
GGACGACGAGCAGGCCCGTCATCAGCTTGGTGATGGAGGCGATGGGCAGCGCGACGTTGGCATTCTTCTCGAACAGCACTTCCGAACTCGTCTGGTCCATCACATAGGCCACGTTGGAGCGCAGTTCGAGCGGGTCGCGCGTGCGGTTCAGGCCGGCGATATCGCCCGCGCTGAGCATCGCCACGGCCGGCGCCGCGCGGCGGACGCGCTGGTACACGACGTGGCGCTTGCCGTGCACCATTTCGACACGGCGCACCATGCGCTCGCGGTTCTCGTTCGCGGCGACCCTGGCCAGGTCGGCGCGCCGGGCCTTGACCTTGACGCGCTTGGTCGCAGCCGTGTGTCCCTTGTGCCTGGTCGCGGCTGCGGCGGGTTCAAGCATCAACATCATGGAAATGGCGGCTGCCAACGCGAGCTTGAGCATCTCTGAAAATCCTTGAACGCGGCTGATGAGCACTAATTGCAGTGTAGCGGAAGACGAATGGAGCGCAAGTGCGCACCACGCGAATGTACCACCTGTGCTCCTTTTTTTCCACAGAACAAAAATCGATGCGTTGTAGAAATCTCTTGATATTTCAATAGCTTGCAAAAACCAGTATAGCCTGTTATTCGAGGAAACGCGCGAAGGCGGCTACCGGCTCGCGTTCCGTAACGAGCGTGTTCTCGACCTTGTCCGAATCGGCGTAGCCGAGCGACATGCCGCACACGACCATCTGGTTTTCGGACAACCCAAGCTCGTTGGAAATGATGCGGTGGAACTGCGTGAACGCGGCCTGYGGGCACGTGTCGAGACCGCGGCCGCGCGCCGCGATCATGATGTTCTGCAGGAACATGCCATAGTCGAGCCAGGAGCCCTGCTCCATGATGCGGTCGATGGTGAAGATCATGCCGACGGGTGCGTCGAAGAAGCGGTAGTTGCGGCCGTGCTGGGCCGCCATGCCGGCCTTGTTGTCGCGCGTGAGGCCCAGCAGCGCGTACAGGTCCCAGCCGACCTTGCGGCGCCGGTCGACGAAGGGCGAGACCCACTCGCGCGGGTAGTACGCGTACTCCTCGACGTGCGCGCGGGCCTGCGCCGGATCCGCGTACGCGGCCAGGATCCGGTCGCTCAGGCATTCCTTCGCGGCACCGGTCAGCACGTGGACTTTCCACGGCTGCGTGTTCGTGCCGGACGGGGCGCGCGCAGCCACTTCCAGGATGGCTTCGATATCCTCGCGCGCGACCGGGGTCGGCAAGAATGCGCGGATCGAACGGCGCGAGGTGATGGCGGCGTCCACGGCACGCTGTTGTTCGTTACTGATCATGCAGTCTATATGGACGCCTCCCTTTTGCAAGGTATTTTCAGCTCTGTTCAGACGAGGAAAGTCGCAGTTCTATATCCGGCCTTGTGCGCGGCATTGCCGCTGGCCCCGATGAAATCCGCTGACCCACACCTCAT
>NZ_JBFUDR010000594.1:0-1431 GCF_056404615.1 Massilia sp. P2_C2
CTGCAGCGACTCGGCCAGGTTCGCGTCGGGGAATTTGGCGATGTCCTCGGCCTTGATCACGTCGACGATGCCGTCGCTGTTCTTCTTCGTGTTCAGCGCGCTGTTCAGGCTCGCGCGAAAGCCCGTCACGACCACGACGCTGTCGGACGATTTGCCGTCGGCCGCGGCCGTGTTGGCGGAAGGCGCGGTTTCCTGGCCGTGCGCGTGCAGGGACGCGAGCATGGCGAGCACGCCGACGCTGATGCGGGTGCKGCGCGTGCGGTGATGCCGGGTTCGAGGGTGGCAGGTGGAACTCATCGTTGTGCTCCTTGTGGTATCGATGACTCGTGCGGTCATATTGACGAGGCATGGTAGCGTCAAGCGCCGCGCCACGAGCCGTGTACCCGGTCCGTACGCGGTAATAATCACGTTGTTGAGTGCTTGCGCCGGGAAACGACAACGGCGGCCGCGGAGCGGGCACAATACGGGCGGCGCACGTGCGAAGCGCTCACCGCCTGCGCGGTGCACAATCACAGGAGATGCCAGTGCAAACATCCCTCCCGCGGCGCGCGTTGTTGCGTGCCGCCCTTGCCGCGCCCGTGCTGGCCGACGGCTTCGTGTGCCTGCTCGCGCTGCTGGTCGCCACGGCACCCGCCGCGGCGCAGGAACTGGGCATGCCGCAGGCGTCCGGCAAGGCCGCGCGGGCCCACGGGGACCGGCATGCCGGCGACACGTCGTGGCTGATGGCCGCCGTCGCACCAGGCCTGCCGGACCGCTTGAGCGTGTTCCGCTCGGACGACGGCGCGCAATTCGTCACCCAGGCGTCGGAAGCGTATGCGCCGCCGCGCGGCATGTTGCGCGACCCGGCCATCGTGCGCCACGACGGCGCGTACTGGGTCGCGTACGCGGCCGGCGACGGTAGCGCACTTGGCCTCGCGCGTTCGCAAGACCTGCGCCACTGGACCTTCGTGCGCGACGTGCGGCTGCCGGGCGCCGTGCGTACGCCGCGCTGGCTGCGCACGCGCGAAGGTGGCCTCAAGCTCGTGGTGGCACTGGTGGACGGCAAGGCCACGTCGCGCCCCTGGCTGCTGGAACCGGATGGAGCGCTGGAACGCTGGCCCGCGCCCAGGCCGCTGGCCGGCCTGCAGGACAGGCACGACGCTGCGGTGGTCGCGGCCGATGGCGAAGGTTATGTGGCGCTGGCGCGGCGGCGCGCCGACGGTCTGCCTGGCGACGCCCTGCGTGGCGACGCCCGGCTCGACCTCGCGCGGGCGCGCGACCCGGCCGGACCGTGGACCGTGGCAACGGGCGGTGGTCCGGCTGCCGACAGCGCCATGGAAACCGGCATGGGCCTCGCGGGCCGGCCCGGCGGCGGCTGGCGCGCCGTGTTCGCGGACGCGGCGGGCCATGCCTGGCAGGCCGACAGCGGGGACGACCTCGCCGCGTGGACGC
>NZ_JBFUDR010000595.1:0-1427 GCF_056404615.1 Massilia sp. P2_C2
CTGGACGCACTACGACCTGCCGTTCGCGGTGGGTGGCAACGATGACGGCCGGGGCTACGGCGAACGTCTGTCGATCGACCCCGAACTGCCGTCGATCATGTACTATGCCACGCGCAAGGACGGCCTGTGGAAGAGCACGGACTCGGGCCACACCTGGGCCCAGGTTACGAGCTTCTCGTCCACCAGGATGGCCAACGGCGGCCAGGTGTACGGCACCGGACAGGTCTTGTTCGATACGTCGAACAGGGGGACGGGAACGCAGACCTGGGTCCTGTGGGCCACTGTCAATCCCGACTACGCCCAGGCGGCGGGCCTGACTTCCTCGCTGTACAAGTCCACCAATGGCGGTGCGACCTGGACGCCGGTGTCGGTCCCGGCCGCGGTGTCCGGCTACTACATCCCGCACGTCGTGCGTGCCGCCGACGGCTATTTCTACATGGCGTTCAACCAGACCGGCGGCCAGGGCAGGCCCGGTCCCGGCTATGTCTACAAGTTCGGCGGTGGGGCCAATGGCGGAACCTGGACCCAGCTGCTGAGCACTTCCGCCATGGGCGTCGGCGGCCTGTCGATCAACGGTACCGGCTCGACCACCCGCATCGCGGTGGGCATGACGGGCTGGGCCGACTCCAGCAAGCAAATCCAGGTGTCCGACAACGCCGGCAGCACCTGGCGCGAAGTCGAGGCCAACATGCCGCATACCACGGAGACGTGCAAAGGCTGGATCGAGGCCGTCACGATCGATCCGGCCAACCGCGACCACATCATGCACGTCCACGGCGGCGGCATCTGCGAAACCACGAATGCGTCCTCGGCCTCGCCGACCTGGAGTACCAAGGTCAACAACCTGGAAGAGACCGCCACGCTGTACGCCGTTGCACCCCCGGCCGGCGCGTCGTACAAGCTGATCAACGCCGCCGGCGACATCGGCGCGTGGGTCATCACGGATCTCGCGACGCGGCCGACGAAGGCCCCGATGCCCGGGTGGAGCAGCGGCAACGCGGCCGACATGGCGTGGGCCGATCCGACCTATATCGCTGTCTCCGGCGTCGACAATGCCAACGGCTCCGTCGTCAAGGGCTTCTGGTCCGGCGACTCCGGCAATACCTGGTCGCAGTTCGCGTCGCTGCCTACCGGCGCCGCGGCAAACGGCAGCCAGAAGCAGAGCATTGCTGTCCCGTCCCGCAATAACGTGATCTGGGCACCGCCTGATTCGGTGCCGTCGTACAGCACGAACAATGGCGCGAGCTGGACGCAGACCAACCTGCCGGCGCTGGCCTCCGTTGGCGCGGGCTGGCCTCGCGCCTATCGCCTGGCCGCGGACCGCAAGAACCCGAACAAGGTCTATGCGTTCGATTCGGGTGGTGCGAACTGGAGCTGGTTGCCGGGCAAGGTCTACGTCTCGACCGATGGCGGCCACACGTTCACGC
>NZ_JBFUDR010000596.1:0-1412 GCF_056404615.1 Massilia sp. P2_C2
ATCACATTCGTCGCCAAATGCTCCCCGGCGAATACGCTGCTGTTCGCCATGCCCACGTTCGACGAAAAGATGTCGAAGCCGGGCAACTTCCTGACCTATCCGTCGCCGGTTACCTTCTTTTCCTGTAACGATAAAGGCACGCCGGTATCGCTGGATCTGACGCGGCTGACCATTCCGCAATGGTGGTACGACAGGCTGGAACTCGATCTGTCGCGCCAGTCCTATACGCTGGACCATGTGGCGAAATTTTCATTTGGCGTCAGCCAGCACAGTCCACGCGAACGCGACTCCCAGGTAGAGATCAGCCAGCTGACATTGCATGGACGCGACTTCCGCTATCTCGTCGCACTGGCGGCACTGATCTTGATGAGCTGGAGTTTATTTGCGCTCTGGTTCTTCCGCGCCCATGCCCGTGCACTCATCACGGGCCTCGAGGCCAAGGTCAAGAAGGACCTGCCGCTGGTGGCATACCGGGAACTGACGCTCGAACCGTTCAGGGACAAGGAAAAGGCCGCCGTGCTGCGCTACATCGCCACGCACTATACGAATCCGGATCTGGACCTGGATACTGTGGTCGCCGGAACGGGCACCAACCGCAACAAGGTCAACGAGGTATTGAAGGCGGAACTCGGCATGACGTTCACCGCCTATGTGAAGAAATTGCGGCTGACGGAATCCGCCCGGCTGCTTACCGAAAACCCGGCCGCGACCGTTTCGGAAGTTGCGTATTCCGTTGGCTACGGCAACATCTCGTATTTCAACAAGCTGTTCAAGGAAGAATACGGCTGCACACCCAAGATGTTCAAGAGCGTGGCACCCAGGAGCGACAAGCAACGGGATAGCGACGTGGCCGTTCCCGCAGACCAGGCGTAGGATAGGTTCCCATCCGCCTGCCCGCCGTGGCTTGCACCACTCCTAACAAATTCTGCACTTTGACAGAATTTTCATTATTGCCGTTATTTAGGCATACATAGACACACTTATTGTTTTCAATCGAAAAGCCAATCGGAGTCGTTTCATGAAAAATCCCGGTTGTTTTGACTTCGTACTGGGCTCTGATCAATCGATGAAAACGCGGACCGGCGGTGCGCTGACGGCGTTGTGCCTGGCGACCTCGATGCTGGTACATGGCGCCGCCGGCGCAGCCGACGCCGGCGCCATGCCCTACCTCAAGCACAAGGATGGCCGCTATGCGTTGATGGTCGATGGCGAGCCGTTCACCGTGCTCGGCGTGCAGGCCCACAATTCCAGCAACTACCCGGAAGCCCTCAAGCAGGTCTGGCCCGCGGTGGACGATGTCCACGCCAATACGCTGGAAATTCCGGTGGCCTGGGAACAGATCGAGCCGGTCGAAGGCAGATTCGATTTCAGCTACGTGGACACGCTCGTGCAACAGGCGCGCGCGCATAAAG
>NZ_JBFUDR010000597.1:0-1410 GCF_056404615.1 Massilia sp. P2_C2
GCGGGAGTAGCTCAGTTGGTAGAGCGCAACCTTGCCAAGGTTGAGGTCGAGAGTTCGAGACTCTTCTCCCGCTCCAGTCCTCGTCAGATGAGGCTGGGGCAGCAGTAACACAGTACAGTAAGACTCCAATGCGGGAGTAGCTCAGTTGGTAGAGCGCAACCTTGCCAAGGTTGAGGTCGAGAGTTCGAGACTCTTCTCCCGCTCCAGTGTTTTACGGTAGCAAGTGATGAACTCCTAAGCGGGAGTAGCTCAGTTGGTAGAGCGCAACCTTGCCAAGGTTGAGGTCGAGAGTTCGAGACTCTTCTCCCGCTCCAGTGATTCACGGTGGTAGTATCCAATGCGGGAGTAGCTCAGTTGGTAGAGCGCAACCTTGCCAAGGTTGAGGTCGAGAGTTCGAGACTCTTCTCCCGCTCCAGATTAGAGAAGCCAGCCTTCTCGTGTCGCTGCGACAGATAACCGGTCGTTGCGGCATGTAAAAGTCTCCTCCGGCGAGGTAGCAAAGCGGTTATGCAGCGGCCTGCAAAGCCGTGTAGATGGGTTCGACTCCCATCCTCGCCTCCAGAATATCTGTAGATCAGCGCGATTGCGCTGATCTACGTCACGAGTTCGCCCGGTTCTAGAGCGTTGAACGTCCCTTCTGTTTTCCTTTCGGGTGGCAGTCAGAAGCCGAGCTGCGCAAAGGTGGTTAGCGCGCGCAGAGCAATTTGGCTATTAAGTGTCTACACATGCCGTGGCGGTTCAATTGATCCTTTGTAGGTATTTGCAAGCATAGCAGCAGCTCGGGCAAATTGTTAACAAAGACAATCTCCGGCCAAGTCGATTACGCCTGTGAGCCAGTCGACCACCAAGATGGTCCGCCCGCCCAGCATCGATGGCGGCTCGGCGAATCGTTGGCTCAAGCTGGGCGTGTTTCCTGCTGTAGGCTGAGGGCGCGGTCGCGCTCATCCGTGACTGCCATGATCGCGTCTTGCAACGCGTCAACCTGACGTTTTGAATCGCGTGTCAGCGTTGCACGATCAGTTTCTGTCGGGTAACATTGACGCCGCAGGTGAATTGGTGAGCGGCTGAGGACATTCATCATGCCAGAAACGGCCACCAATCCCCGTCTTTGCGCTTGCACGGTCGAGCTGCTTTCGCTTTCTCCGCCAGTTTTGCAAGCGCCTCAGATATGCGTAACCTCATCTTTGGCAATTTCATCTTTTCCCGTTTCCTGTTCTGCGGCCGCCGCAGAGAATGCACCAACGACACATGAGGAAGGCTTTGTTGCAKAAATCAGCRGAGYTCGTAATRCCCCAAACCCCAMACGGAATTACGGCATGGTCACYGCCACAGTCGTGGGCGTRCCCAACCGCGTGAARCGATTGAGRATGGCGGCACGGACCTGTAACTCGGCGACCTGRCGGTCGAAGT
>NZ_JBFUDR010000598.1:0-1386 GCF_056404615.1 Massilia sp. P2_C2
CTCACCCGATGCGGTCATGCGATCATCGGCGCATGACCGACATCGTCATCATCCTCGTCCTCGTCCTGCTCAATGGCGTGTTCGCCATGTCCGAGCTCGCCGTCGTGTCGGCCCGGCGCATGCGTCTGGAAAAGCTGGCGGGCGAAGGACGGCGCGGGGCCGGCAGCGCGCTCGACCTGCATGACGATCCGAGCCGCTTCCTTTCCACGGTGCAGGTCGGCATCACCCTCATCTCCATTTTCAACGGCGCGTTCGGCGAAGCGTCGCTGACGGCGCGCCTGACGCCGACGCTGGGCAACATGGGCGTGGCCGACGCGTATGCGCGGCCCGTCGCGCTGGCGATCGTCGTCGCCGGCATCACGTTCGTGTCGATCGTGCTGGGCGAACTCGTGCCCAAGCGCATTGCCATGCTGTACCCGGAAGCGCTGGCGACGGCACTCGCGCGGCCGCTGCAATGGGTGGCGCGCGTCGCGCACCCGCTCGTGCGCCTGCTCGCGCTGACGACGGACGGCATCATGCGCCTGCTCGGCATGCACCGGCAGAAGGACGAGACGCCGACCGAGGAAGACGTGACCGGCATGATCAAGGAAAGCGCGGACGCCGGCGTGTTCGAAAAGACGGAATACGACATCGCGGCGCGCGCCCTGCGCCTGGACGACTGGCATCTGCGCGCGCTGATGACGCCGCGAGTCGACCTCGAATTGCTCGATCTCGACCGGCCGCTCGCGCACAACCTCGCGCGCATCGCGGAATCGCCCTACAGCCGCTTTCCCGTGTACCGCGGCGACCGTTCGCAGGTACTCGGCGTCGTGCGCGCGCGCAACCTGTTCGGCCAGGCGATCCGCGGCCAGTCGCTGGACGTCATCGACATCGGCGCCGCGATCGAACCGATCCTGTACGTGCCGGAATCGAGCAGCGCCATCGACCTGCTGGAACAGCTCAAGCCGAGCCGCGCGGAACTGGCGATGATCGTCGACGAATACGGCGACATCCAGGGCATGGTGACGCTGAACGATGTGATGAACGCGCTGGTCGGCCGAGTCACGCCCACGCACGACCAGCCGGATGCCGTCCGGCGCGAGGACGGCAGCTGGTTCGTCGACGGCGGCATGGTGCTCGACCGTTTCCGCCACCTGACCGGCACCGGCATCCGCTTCCCCGCCGAGGACAGCGGGGCGTACCATACACTGGCCGGCTTCCTGCTGTACCAGCTGGGTGTGATCCCGCGCACCGGCGACCGGCTCGACTGGGACGGCTGGCGGTTCGAGGTCGCCGACATGGATGGCAACCGGATCGACCGGCTGCTCGTCGCGCCGGTCGAGCCGCCGTAGCGCCCGCTGGCCGCCGGCCAGCCGCGGAACCGGCGCCGTCCGCCGTCCATCCAAC
>NZ_JBFUDR010000599.1:0-1370 GCF_056404615.1 Massilia sp. P2_C2
GGATGATGCCGTACAGCAGAGCCTCGGCGGTCGGCGGGCAGCCCGGGACATAGACGTCGACCGGAACGATGCGGTCGCAGCCGCGCACGACGGAGTACGAGTAATGGTAGTAGCCGCCGCCGTTGGCGCAGGACCCCATYGAGATGACCCAGCGCGGCTCGGCCATCTGGTCGTACACCTTGCGCAGTGCCGGGGCCATCTTGTTGCACAGGGTACCGGCCACGATCATCACGTCGGACTGGCGCGGCGACGGGCGGAACACAACGCCGAAACGGTCGAGGTCATAGCGCGCGGCACCCGCGTGCATCATCTCGACCGCACAGCAAGCCAGGCCGAACGTCATGGGCCACATCGACCCGGTACGCGCCCAGTTGATCAGCTTGTCGGCTGTGGTGGTGACAAAACCTTCGTTTAAAACGCCTTCAATAGCCATGGCTTATTCCCAATCAAGGGCACCTTTCTTCCAGATGTACCAGAAACCGACGACGAATTCGACGATGAACACCATCATCGTGACGAACCCGGGCCAGCCCAGGTCGCGCATCGAAACGCCCCAAGGGAAGAAGAATGCCGTTTCCAGATCAAACAAAATAAACAGGATCGCGACCAGGTAGTACCGGACGTCGAACTTCATGCGCGCGTCTTCGAACGCTTCGAAGCCGCATTCATACGGGGAGAGCTTGGCGGGATCGGGGCGATGCGGACCGACGACGCGGCCGAGCACCTGCGATGCGACGCCGACCACGGTGCCGATCACAATGAAAAGTAAGACGGGGAAATAGTTCTCGAGGTTCACGATGAAGCCTTAGTTGAACGATCGGTTGAAAAAACACTGCAGTGGCTGCAGTACCGCATCGCGCAATCCTGGCTGTATGCCCTTGCCAGGATCGTACGACTGGAGACACTGAATCATCCGCTTCGCGTTGCCGATCCCGACCTTCGAGGCTCGCCGCACCTTCGCACGACCGGGCTTCTCGGGCCAGAAGCGCCGCCGCCAGGACGGGTCTTCAAAGCCTCCGACAGATCCTCGTAAAAAAGCCAGCCGGGCTTGCGAGCGGAAGCTCATGCGCCCTAGCTGGCTTCTAGTATCTTGGTGCCGACGGCGAGACTCGAACTCGCACAGCTTGCGCCACTACCCCCTCAAGATAGCGTGTCTACCAATTTCACCACGTCGGCTGGAGACCAGTATTCTACCCTGTCCTAGCAGCATTTTTCAATGCCCAAATTGCGCTAATCCAAGAAAAAATACTCTTTTTCTCAACTTTTTAAAACTCGTGTTTACGGCGACCCCAGTTGAGAAATCCGGTCGCCGGCGCTGGCGGACCGAAGCCCGCAGAATGTTACACCACCCTGCGCGCGCTTGCAGGAAG
>NZ_JBFUDR010000600.1:0-1350 GCF_056404615.1 Massilia sp. P2_C2
AGGTGGGCCGGTTCGATACGCAGGGCAGGGAAGAAAGCATTGAACACCTGGTGCAGCACGACACCCAGCCCGACGACGAATAATGGCGCGGGCAGCAGCTTCATTTTCTTCAGCGGCGTTTTATCCCAATAGACGAGGATCAGCATCGAGGCGAGCGCAATGATGAGCGCGCCCGGCGTAATGGCGTCGAAGGCGTGGGAAATGGCAGAAAACGTGTTTTCTCCATTCGTCTGGATGAATGTCGATTCATCGGCATTATTGCGATCGTAACCAATAGCATGCGGAATTTGCTTGAGGATGAGCAGAATGCCGATCGCCGCAAGCAATCCCTTGATCACATTCGAGGGAATGTAATTGGCGATGAAACCGGCGCGCAGGACGCCGAATATCAACTGCAATACGCCGGCGATCAGGACGGCCGCCAGCAGGACTTCGAAAGCGCCGAGTTTCGTGATGGAGGCCAGCACGACGGCCGCCAGCCCGGCGGCGGGACCGCTGACGCTGGTGTGGGAACCACTGGCGAGACCGACGACGATGCCGCCGATAATGCCGGAAATAATACCGGAAAATAAAGGCGCCCCCGAAGCAAGGGCAATACCGAGACAGAGGGGCAAGGCGACAAGGAACACGACTATGCCGGCTGGCAGATCGTACTTGAGGGTATTCGTATTCATGAGAAACTCGCGAAAAGACGATGGTTGTCAGTCAGGAATGCGCAGGAGGATCGCGGTATTGCGAAAACACCGGCGCATGGCGATTAATAACACTGGCGTCTTGTCCGGAATGAATGGCTTGGACAATATCCGCGCCTGCGGCGGATATATCAAACCGGTGATGCACCATTATGAGGCATTGCCTTTCTGGTCAATAAGAAAGGCAATGGCCGGAGAATATAACATATGAATTTGAATTGTGTCGATATGCGTTTGGGGATGTCACACGTTTCTTTTGGATTTGTCGATACATCGCTTCCTTTCTGGTTATTCCTGTTTCTTGAGGATAAATCCAATGAAGGAATGGAATCTGGATTGCAGACAAATGTATCTGGCGGCAGCATTGATAAAGCCGGCAATGTCGCGTGGCTTTCCGTTTCAATGCGCAGGGCGTGTCCGCAGGAGGCGTGGGGCTGGGGCAGGTGCGTGCCCGGGCGGGCGATTGTGGGAGGCGCATACGTCAGGTACAATAGCTGACTGCTATATGCAGCGTGTCGCCATAGTACAATGGATAGTACAAGGTCCTCCTAAGACTTAGATGCAGGTTCGATTCCTGCTGGCGACACCATCACCGACATCCCCCCACTTTTATCGATAGTCGCGCGCCGGTCGGCGGCGCGGCCGCTTACACCATGGC
>NZ_JBFUDR010000601.1:0-1324 GCF_056404615.1 Massilia sp. P2_C2
ATATACACCAAAGGAATTGCCAGCTTCAGTCCACGCAGCATCGCGTAGGCATTGAGGTGGTCGACAATAATCGCATCATACCTGTGCGCGGCATGCCTGGCGGCGATCTCGTCCCTGGCCGCCTTCGAAGCCACCACCGCCATACTGCGCGGCAAATGATTGAACAGAAGCGCCTTGACTGCGGCAAGCTTGCCTTTCAACCCGTCGCCGAATCTCGGTATGGCGCGCCTGAACACTTGCGGCGCAAAGCGCTCGAAGCGGTCGAGGTCATATTCACCTTCACTCTCCACGTCAACGAAGAAAGCGTCCACAGAGGCACCTTCAGTGAGCATGTCCTCGAGATGGTTGTAGATCGCACGCTTGCCGCCGCTGCCACTCGGCGCCGGCAGCAAGGGCGCAATATAGAGAATTTTTATCTGGCTCAACTTAAATTTTTCCTGATCCAAACCAGAAACCGGGCGACAGGAACATGCGTGCGCGCCCCCATCGACCAGCCTGGATCGATTTCATGGCAACTACTAGCAAGCGCAGTATGACAGTTGGCAAGCCGAGCGGGAAATTACGTCGGGCAAACACGAGCCGGTTGCGGTGCAAATAGAAGTCGCCGCCCCGCCCGTACTGGACGGTTTTCTTGTTCATTCCCGTGGCCGCGCCTTCCTTATGGTAGACCACGCTGCGCGGTGCATACGCGATGGCGAAACCGCCGCGGCGCCAGGCCCAGTCAATCTCTTCGAAGTACAGAAAGTAATCTTCGTACATCAGGCCGACGCGTTCTACGAATGGGCGCGTGACGAACATGGATGCGCCAACTACATAGTCGAGCGCTTCCGCATCCATTGTGTGTGTGGCCGCCATCCCAGAGACAGCAGAGAAGGCGGCGCCTTCACCGACGTGTACCGACGTCGCGGTCCAGCGGTTGAACCGTGCCCCCCCGCGCGCTTGAATGGTGGAGGGCTGATGATAATACACCAAGGTTGAACCACATATGCCTACGGCTGGATCCGATTCAATACGTTCCACAAGTTGTGACAGCGCGTCTGGCTCTACCACCGTATCATTGTTCAACAGCCAAAGATAAGCACAGTCGGGGTCGTTCATTGCCACCCGAATGCCGAGATTGTTGCCGGCTGCATAGCCTCCGTTTGTCTCCGACTTGATCAAGACTATATTCGGTGAACTCCGCTGCCCCGGCGTGGCGTGTTCCAATTCTTCTGACGTAAATAGTGAGAGTTGCACCGCCTTGGGATACGGTGGGGTGCTCAATCTTTCAAGCTCCGGATTCTGTGCGACAGCGAACTGCGTACCGGCCGCCCATGCCTGAATG
>NZ_JBFUDR010000602.1:0-1306 GCF_056404615.1 Massilia sp. P2_C2
GCGTGTCTGAAACCCCACAAAAAGCGGACATTTCAACTTTGCCCAAAGCGGACATTTTAACTTTGCCTTTACAGGGTGGGCACCCCGTGCCCACGCGGACGCCGGCATCACCCAAACGTCAGGCGATGAACGGCTTGAGCATCAGGTGCAATCCGAGTCCCAGCAGGCCCACGAAGAAACACCGCCGGAACGTCTGCGCCCGGATCCGCCCGCGTATCCACTGCCCGCACGTCATGCCGACCATGGCCGGCACCAGCGCCGCCAGCGACATCCCCGCCGCCCCCGCCGGATACTCGCCCGCCAGCAGCAGCGACGCACCGAGAGCGACGGTCGACACCGTGAAGCACAGGCCCAGCGCCTGCACCAGCGCGTCGCGTTCCAGCCGCAGGCCCTGCAGATAAGGCACGGCCGGGATCACGAACACGCCCGTCGCCGCCGTGACGATGCCGGTGGCCAGGCCCACGAGCGGCCCCGCGGCACGCTCGGCACTGGCAGGCACGTGCAGCACGAACGACGCCAGCCCGGCCAGCGCATACAGCAGCAGCGCCCCGCCCAGCGCGGCGGCCGCATCGGCGCCGTCGACACCCGGCAGCAGCAGGCCGCCGCCCAGCGTCCCGAGCACGATCGCCACCAGCATCGGCCACAGCCGGCGCACGAGCGGGCCAAAGGCCGGGCCGGCGGCAAGCTGCCAGACATTCGTCACCAGCGAAGGCACGACGAGCAGCGCGGCGGCCTCGCGCGGTGCCATCACGATGCCCAGCAGGCCGACGGCGACCGTCGGCAGGCCGAGCCCGACGACGCCCTTGACGAGGCCGGCCAGCACGAACACGCAGAAAATCAGCAGGAGGTCGCGCGGCGTGTGCGCGAATGCGATAGTATCCATGCGACGATTCTGCCTCGATCCGGGGCGATGGCAAATGCGGGATTACCGCAATCACCCTTCGGCTGAACCGAAACGAGAGAACCCATGCGATTCGACCTGGTGGACTTGCAACTGTTCCTGCACGTGGTGGACGCGGGCAGCATCACGGCGGGCAGCCAGCGCGCGCACCTGGCGTTGGCGTCCGCCAGCGAGCGTATCCAGAACATGGAAGCGGCGCTGGGCGTACCGCTGCTCGTGCGCGGCCGGCGCGGCGTGCAGCCGACGGCCGCGGGTCTCGCCCTGCAGCGCCACGCCCGCCTCGTGTTCCAGCAACTGGCGCGCCTGCGCGCGGAACTGGGCGAGCACGCGGCGGGCCTCAAGGGCCAGGTACGGCTGCTGTGCAATACGGCGGCACTCTCCGAATACCTGCCGGCAGTGCTGGCG
>NZ_JBFUDR010000603.1:0-1303 GCF_056404615.1 Massilia sp. P2_C2
GTACAGGACGTGTCCCTGGTGGTCGACGATGCGTGCCGGGATCGGGGGCGCCTTCAGGTAGATCTCC
The DNA here is from genome assembly GCF_056404615.1 of Massilia sp. P2_C2. Taxonomy (NCBI): domain Bacteria; kingdom Pseudomonadati; phylum Pseudomonadota; class Betaproteobacteria; order Burkholderiales; family Oxalobacteraceae; genus Massilia; species Massilia sp. P2_C2. The sequence continues at coordinate 68 of NZ_JBFUDR010000603.1, forward strand.
CTGCCCACGAACAGCAGCGTGGCAAACGAGAGTACGCAGATGATCGCCAGCCAGGTCCATAGTCTGCGTGATGCGTGCATGGTTGTGTTCCTTCACTGGTGGTTGGTCGGTGGCGCGGGTTTTGGACGGGCGCCTGGCCGCATTGTGTAGCTATTCGGCTATTAGTTGCATATGGGATGCGGGTTTTATACGTTTATCTTGAACCAGGTTCAGGAAACCGGGAAGCCCGTCTTTTGGCGGCTCGGGCTAGTCACTTTGGCCGATTGTCCGGCGCCGGGCCGGCTTCTAACATGCAGGTCAGATACCACTTGAAATGGAGGCCAGCATGGCGCTCATGTCCATCGAAGAAGCCCGCCCCGCGCCGCCGCCGTCCGCCGGCCCGGCCCTGTTCGCGCTCGGCTTCCGCCCGTTCTACCTGCTCGCCGCCGCGTTCGCCGCCGTCGCCGTACCCGCCTGGGTGGCGGCGCAGGCCGGGTGGCCGTTGCCGGCCCGTATCGACATGCTGTGGCATGTGCACGAAATGGTGTTTGGATTCGCACTGGCCGTCGTCGTCGGGTTCCTGTACACGGCGGGCTATAACTGGACGAAGCTGTGGACGCCGCGCGGCTGGCCGCTGGCCGCCATCGCCGGGGTGTGGACGGCGGGCAGGGTCGCCATGCTGGCCGCGCCGCCCGTCGTGGCCGCGGCCGTCGACGTCGTGTTCCTGCCCATCGCCGCGGTGCCGCTGTACCGTGTGCTGAAACGGTCGGGCAACCGGCGCAACCTGTTCCTCGTCGGCCTGCTCGCGCTGCTGGCGCTGGCGAATGCGTGCTACCACGCGGCCGCGCTGGGCTGGGTCGGCGTGAATCCGCTCACCCCCGTGCACGCGGCCATCATGCTGATCGTCGTGATCGAGATCGTGATCGGCGGCCGCGTGATCCCCATGTTCACCCGCAACGCGGTGCCGGAGACGCAGCCGGTGCAGGATGCGCGCCGCGACAAGTGGGCGCTGGCGCTGACCGTGCTCGCCGGCGCGGCGTGGACGTTCGCCGGGGCGCCGGCCGCGGGGTCGCCGGCCGGCCTGGCCGCGCCCGTCACGGCCAGCCTGGTGCTGTTCGCCGCCGTCGGCCAGGGCGTGCGCCTGATCGGCTGGCAGCCGTGGCGCACGTGGCGCAATCCGCTGCTGTGGGTCCTGCACGTGTCTTACTGCTGGATCCCGCTCGGCTTCCTCCTGCTGGCGCTGGCACAGTTCGGCAT
>NZ_JBFUDR010000604.1:0-1293 GCF_056404615.1 Massilia sp. P2_C2
GCTCAGCACGGTGCTGACCTACGTCGGCGGCCCGCTGCGCGCCGTGGTCAGCTACAACGACATGAACAATGCCACGGGCACCGGATCGGCCAAGCTGTATTTCGGCGGCGCGCGCTACGACTTCGGCCCGTTCAAGCTGCACATCGGCCTCGACCGCCAGAAGACGGACAACGCCGGGGTGCTGACGACCGATGCGAACGACACGATCGTGGCGCTGACGATCCCGGTGGGCCGCGGCACGATCCTGGCGTCGTACAACTACCTCAACGACCGCAGCAAGGCCAACGCCGACATGAAGCAGGCAGCAATTGGTTACAAATATGAGCTGTCGAAACGCACGACGCTGTACACCTCCTACGGGCATATCAACGTTAACGATGCAAACCGTGTGATGGTCGGCATCCGCCACCGGTTCTGAAAGGTCGAGTCCCTTGATGCCGCATTATGAAATCCAGGAGAGCGGGGTGTTCGTTTAGGTTCTGAATGAACCTACGGCTCCCGACATGGAATACACCGTAGCATTCAGGATCGGGAGCAGCAATGAAAACGCACAACCAGCCGACCAAGGAACAGGTGCGGCAGTATCTGGAAACGCGGCGGACCCAGGCATCGCCGCCGCCTTCGATCACGGAAATCCGGCGCCAGCTCGGCTGGGGGCTCTCGGCCGCGGCGGCCGACTGCGGGCGCTGCCACGGGTGCGGCCGCTAGCGTTCACCCTGCGTCCTGCGGCGTCGCCGCCCCGGCATCGTCCACCGCCTGGCGCACGATCATCGCAGTTGGGCTGCAGCCAGCGCGGGCAAAACGTATTCGAGGACGGGCTTGCCGTCGACATTGCGGCGCCGTGCCGCGATGCGCATGGTAGGCCCGTTGACGACGATGTCCAGCCGTGCCGGCCAGTCCGCGGCGGGGACCCGCAGCACGACCGGCTGGCTCGCGCTGAACAGCCAGCGGCCGTCCTGGCGCCACAAGGCCGCGGCGGCCGCGGCGTCGGTCGCGGATAACGCGTAACCCGAGGCTGCGATCTCGTGGCCGTGCCCGAGGAACAGGTACAGCAGGCCCCCGTCGCGCTCCGCGGCGATGCCGTAGCGGCCGCGCAGGCGCTGGCCGTCGAGCTGGTACACGGCGTCGTCGGCGTCGCCGGACATGATGGTCTGGCGTCCGCCGTCCGCGGTGGCGACGCGCAGGGCGAGCGCGCGGCCATCGCCGGACTGCTCGACACCGAGGACGTGCGCGGGGCCGCCGTCGCCCGGCTCGAACACGGCGGCAAAGGGACGCCGCCACGCCTCGCCGTCC
>NZ_JBFUDR010000605.1:0-1289 GCF_056404615.1 Massilia sp. P2_C2
CCGAAGGTCCCGCGCGCTACCGCTTCCACACGGATGCGATGGCGGCGGCGATCCGCGAGCGGGTCGACCTGGAAGCGCTGCTGCGCCATGCGATCGAGCGCAACCAGTTCGCGCTGCAATACCAGCCGCGCGTCGAGCTGGCCAGCGGCGCCGTGCTCGGCGTGGAAGCCCTCGTGCGCTGGCGTCATCCGGTGCTGGGCCTCGTGTCGCCGGCGCGTTTCATTCCGCTGGCCGAGGAGACGGGCCTGATCGACGATATCGACATGTGGGTGCTGGACGAAGCCTGCGCGCGCGCGGCCGCCTGGCGCGCGCAGGGGTTGCCGCCGCTGAGCGTGTCCGTCAACCTGTCGGCGCGCCAGTTCCAGCAGGCCGGCCTGGCGCAACGCGTCCAGGCCGCGCTGGAGCGCAGCGGCCTGCCGCCGGCCTGCCTGGAGATCGAGATCACGGAAAGCACGGTGATGCGCGACACGGGCGAGGCGGCGGACGTGCTGCGCTCGCTGAAGGCGCTGGGTGTGGCGCTGTCGATCGACGACTTCGGTACCGGCTATTCATCGCTCAGCTACCTGAAGCGCTTTCCCATCGACGTGCTGAAGATCGACCGCTCCTTCGTGAGCGACGTGACGGCCGATCCGAACGACGCGGCCATCGCGCGCGCCATCATCGCGCTGGCGCATACGCTGAACCTGGAGGCGGTGGCGGAAGGTGTCGAGACGGCCGAGCAGGTGGCGTTCCTACGCGACAATGGGTGCGACGAAATCCAGGGCTATTATTTCAGTCCGCCCGTGTGGCCGGAGCAGATCGAGCGAATGTTTGCCGAACAGGCGGCGCGAGGAATGACGGTCGGTTGAATTGTGTTGAACGCGTGGACAGCACAGCTGTCCACCCTACCGGTAGGGTGGGCGGCTCGTCCGCCCACGCGTTCAAATCCCGGTAGAGCAGGGAAAATGCTTATCCGACTACAAACCGTCGCGACGGTCCCGTCGACACGGTCTGTCCGCCTGGCCCGTAGACGCCGGCGCCGCTGCCCGTCCCGCGCAGGGCGCCCAGCGCCGCCTGGGCCTGGCCCAGCTGGCGGTTGACGAGCATGCCGTTGACGCGGTTGAGTTCCTTTGCTGCGCGGGTCAGTTCGAGCAGCCGGTTCCAGTCCTGGCGCTGCTCGTCGTTGCCGCCCACGGCCAGCCAGGGCTCCATCCCGGCTTCGCCCGCGGTAAAGCCGGCGACGCCGAGGGCCTTGTGGCGCACGCGCGCAAGCGTGGCGGCACGCTGCGCCAGCTGCAGCTTGTTGGGGG
>NZ_JBFUDR010000606.1:0-1259 GCF_056404615.1 Massilia sp. P2_C2
ATGTATTCCATTGGAATCCGTGGCAACAAGAAGAAACGGTGAGCGAGCGCGCCATCGTCGATGGCGGCTATTTCGATAATTCAGGCGGCCAGACGATCCTGGACATTGCCAGCGCACTTGAGCGACATGGCATTGCGTCGAATCGCCTGTTCGTTCTATTGATCACTTCGGATCCAGACGAAGGCTTGGCGGCAAAAACGGTATCTGACTACACTGCGTCTGGATGGATGACGCAATTGGCGGCTCCAGTGCGTTCTCTGGTCATGGTGCGCGATGGCCGYACCGCGATCGCGCTGAACGAAATGGAGCAGCGTTTAGGAACCTGCAATGTGATTCACTGGTCAATGTCTCTACGTTCATTGAATCCATCGCGGCCTGAACTGGAAACGAGTCGTAACGCCGACGCCGCCATGAAAGCGATCAATCAACTTCATCATGGCATCGGAAGCGATCCACTCGACGACGTACGCCGCGCCGAACGCGCGCCTGCGCTGGGGTGGGCTTTGTCTGCACGTTCCGCCAATGGTCTGTTACTGCTTGCAAATTCACACGGGTTGCCTTATGAAGCGGGGCAGTTCCGGTACGAAAACGAACTCCTGCTTGCCTCGAAGCTACATTACAGCAACAAGGCCGACCAAGCGGTGCTGGATAGCGATCTCATGAAAAGCCGTTGTGGCGACCCGGCTAATGCGGCGCCCCCCTCCCCGCTCGATCCTCGTCCGTTCAACTGACCTGCTGTTTTTGAACTGCGGTCCCCGCTCCTCGCATGAGGAGCGGGGATACGCGCGGGCTGGCGCCGCACTTGGGAAAGCGCCATCACAAGGTGCTCCGACGCGCTGGAGTGTCCCCTTTGACATTCGCTGTCGTCACAATCGAACTTTCCTGACTGTCACAATGCATTGACACAAGGACGGAAACCGGCCAGACTCAGCAAATATGTTAGCGCCCTTTGTTTGATGGTATAAAATGTTAGAAGCCCATCTTCAGATCCAATGCTTCCCGCTGCACGACCTGGCCAGCGCACTGCTGACCTGCCGCCCGGCCAGACGCCCTGGCAGGACATCGCGCCACCGTCGGGGCGTGGCGCAGAATTCGCCGTACCACAAGCACTGAACCGGCGCATGCCTCAGTTGTAATAACAAACCAAGGAGACCTTCATGAGCGACATTGCTCTCGAGAGCACCAATACCATCCAGGAGGCGGAAAACACCCGCCTCATCGTTCTGATCAGCTGCGTTGCCACCATCGGCGGCTTCCTG
>NZ_JBFUDR010000607.1:0-2366 GCF_056404615.1 Massilia sp. P2_C2
GCCCCAGGCCGACGACGTGCTCCACGGCGCCGGCCGCCTTCAGGCCCAGCGCGAACGAGCCGCCGATCAGGCCGACGCCGACGATGACGACTTTCGTGAACATCAGGCGAGCGCCTTCTTCAGTGCTTCGATGAACYTCGCATTCTCTTCCGGCAGGCCGATCGAGATGCGCAGCCATTGCGGCAGGCCGTACGCGCCGACCGGGCGCACGATCACGCCCTGCTTCAGCAGCGCGATGTTCACGCGGGCGCCGGCGCCGTCGTCCTCGCCCACCTTCACGAGCACGAAGTTGCCGTGCGACGGCACGTACTCGAGCTTGAGCTCTTCGAAGGCCGCGGTCAATTGCTTGTAGCCGGCGCGGTTGTTCTCGAAGCCCTTCTGCAGGAATGCCTTGTCGTTCAGCGCGGCGATGGCGGCGGCCTGCGCGAGCGAATTCACGTTGAACGGCTGGCGGATGCGGTTCATCAGGTCCGTCACGGCCGGTTGGGCGATGGCGAAGCCCACGCGCAGGCCCGCGAGGCCATAGGCCTTGGAGAACGTGCGCGACACGATCAGGTTCGAATACTTGCGCACCCACTGCGTGGATTCGAACTGGTCGTGCGGCTCCAGGTATTCGTTATAGGCCTCGTCCAGCACGACGACGACGGAGGGCGGCACCATGGCCAGGAAGGCCTCGATCTCCGCAGCCGGGATGAACGTGCCGGTCGGGTTGTTCGGGTTGGCGATGTAGACGAGACGGGTGTCCACATCGATGGCGGCCGCCATCGCGTCGAGGTCGTGGCCGTAGTTCTTCGCCGGCACGTTGATGCCGCGCGCGCCGACGCCCTGCGTGGCCAGCGCGTACACGGCGAACGAGTATTGCGAGTAGACGACGGCCTGGCCCTTCTGCACGAAGGCGTGCGCGGCGATCTCGAGGATGTCGTTGGAGCCGTTGCCGAGGGTGATCCAGTCGGCCGGCACGTCGTAGCGCCTGGCCAGCGCGGCCTTCAGCTCGAAGCCGTTGGCGTCCGGGTAGCGGCCGAGTTCCGCGGCGGCGGCGGCCATCGCGGCCTTGGCCGATTCAGGCAGGCCGAACGGGTTTTCGTTGGACGCCAGCTTGACGATGTTGGCTTCGTCGAGGCCGAACTCGCGGGCGACTTCGGAAATGGGTTTGCCGGCCTGGTAAGGGGCGATGGCGCGGACATAGTCTGGACCGAATTGCGACATGGGATTCTCTTGGCTGATCTTGTGGATGATTCTGTGGCGATGTGGCCCTCGACGTCGACGTAGAAGTAGTACTCCCACGTGCCGATGCGGGCCGGACGCGATTCGAAGCGCGTCATCGACACGCCGTGCTTCGCCAGCGGCGCGAGCAGGTTGTACACGGCGCCCGCCTTGTTCGGCACGGCCAGCACGAGCGACGTGCGGTCCTTGCCGGACGGGCCGGTAGCCTGGCTGCCGATGATCACGAAGCGCGTGCGGTTGTGCGGATCGTCCTGGATGTGCGCCTGCACGACGCCCAGCTTGTACTGCTCGCCGGCCATCTCGCTGGCGATCGCGGCGATGGTCGGGTCCTGGCTGGCCAGCACCGCGGCCTCGGCATTCGACGCGACGGCGCGGCGCTCGATGCCCGGGTGGTGCAGGTTGAGCCAGACCTGGCACTGGGCCAGCGCCTGCGAATGGGCGCAGACGACCTTCACGCCGTCCATGGTGCCCGTCCTGGTCATCAGGCTGTGGTGCACGGGGATCGACACTTCGCCGCTGATGATGGTCGTCGTGGCGAGCATCAGGTCGAGCGTGCGGTTGATGGCGCCCTCGGACGAATTCTCGACGGGGACGACGCCGTAGTCGGCCGTGCCGGCCTCGGTGGCGCGGAACACCTCGTCAATCGACACGCACGGCAGGCCTTCGACGGCGCTGCCGAAATGCTGGAACGCGGCCTGTTGGGTGAACGTGCCGGTGGGGCCGAGGTAGGCGACCGTCACGCGTTTTTCCAGCGCGCGGCAGGACGACATGATCTCGCGAAAGATCGTCTGCACGTCGTGGTCCTTCAGCGGGCCGGGATTGCGCTCGGCCACGCCGCGCAGCACCTGCGCTTCGCGCTCGGGGCGGAACACGGGGGCGTTCGTCTCGGCCTTGACGTGGCCGACTTCCTGCGCGACCTTGCCGCGGCGGGAGAGGAGTTCGAGGATTTGCGCGTCGATCGCATCGATCTGTTCGCGCAAGGGTTGGAGTTTGTCTGTCATCGTCTGCTCATGGGTGCGGTTCGCATTTCGGTTGAATCAACGGGGTCGATCAACCGGGCGTAGGGTGGGCACCCCGTGCCCACGCGGACGTTCGCGTTATGCACACGTTACGCGTGGGCACGGGGGTGCCCACCCTACGAG
>NZ_JBFUDR010000608.1:0-1232 GCF_056404615.1 Massilia sp. P2_C2
TCCGCGACTTCCTCGATCTCGCTGATGGCCGGCGGCGCCGGATGGACGGCGGCGCCGGCGCGGCCGCTGCCGCCGCTGGCGCTGCTGTCGCTGCGCAGCAACTGCGCGAGCGTCGGCAACCGGTTCAGTTGCGCGGGCGCGCTGCTGCGGCGGGCACGGGGCCGGGCGGCCTGCGTGTTCGACGGCGTGTTCGACGGCGTTTCGGTGGCATGGTCGTCGACGCGATGCGAAGTGATTTGGGACGTGCTGCCGGTTCGGATCATGCGGAACTCCTCGAAAAGGTGCGATGGGTCAGCTTAGCGGGCGCAAACGCCCGCCAAGCGCGGCAAACGAAGGCGTCGCCGCCGCGCCGAAGCGCGGTCACGTGGGGGTGACGATGCGCGGCGTGAGCAGGAACAGGCGCCGGAATTTCTGCTTCTGGTCCTGCTTGTTCCTGAAGAGCGCGCCGACGACGGGCAGCTTCGAAAGAAACGGCACGTCGGTGTTCCCGCTGGTGCTCTGCTCGACCGAGTAGCCGGCGATGAGGAGGCTTTCGCCGTTGCGGATCAGCGCCTCGGTGTCGATCTCGCTGTTGCTCACGACGGGCAGCTGGCCCACGAGCTGGCCCGTCAGCTGGCCGTCCTCGATGTGGATCGTCAGGCGGATGCCGCCGTCGCCCTCCGGCACCACCATCGGCAGCACGCGCAGCGAGGTCCCCGCCGACACGCTGTACAGATCGGCCGACTGGTAGCCCGCGACCGGCACGTAGAACGTCGTCTTGTTGTCCATGACGGCTTCCACGTGGTCCAGCGTGGCGACCTTGGGGCTCGCCGTGATGCGCGCTTCGCTGGTCTGCTCCAGCGCGCTGACGCGGGCCAGCAGGTAGCGGCCGGCGCCGCCCAGCACGGCCGTCAGCGTGCCGCCGGTGGGCGTCGTCGCGGGGGCGCTGTCGCCGGCGCTGGGCGTCCCGAAGCCGGACGGGTTCAACGAGCCGGGGAAGGCGGCCTGCGCCAGGTTGCCGGCGCCCGTCTCGAAGTCGAAGTTGCGGCCGTGCAGGCGCCAGTCGACGCCCAGCTGCGCCAGCGCGTTCTCGGTGACGTCGATGATGCTCGCGCTGATCTCCAGCACCTGCGGCCGCGTGTCCAGGGTGGCGATGAGGCGCGCGTAGTCCGCCATCTTTTCCGGCAGGTCGCGCACGAGGATCGCGTTGGTGCGCGGGTCGGGCTGGATGGTGGGCGTGTCGTCTTCCGGCA
>NZ_JBFUDR010000609.1:0-1231 GCF_056404615.1 Massilia sp. P2_C2
CTTCCCATCCCGAACAGGACCGTGAAACGACTTTGCGCCGATGATAGTGCTGCAACCAGTGTGAAAGTAGGTTATCGTCAGGCTAGTTATACGCAACAGCCCGCTCAATATCGATTGAGCGGGCTTTTTGCTTTGTTCCGGCCCGACTGCAGATACGGCTGTAATGCAGCAGGCTTCCCACCGTTCTAGCCACGGCGGTAACAAATTCTCCTCATAAAAGCAAAATTTAGCAGCAGCATAAAAAAATCGGCAGCCTTGTTATTCGTGTGTCTTCCGCACGCGTAAGCTTTCTTACGAGATAGCGCGTCCGTCGGCGCGAACTCGTTTATGGTGCAAGATGCAAGATTTCTACAAAAAAGCGCTGATCGCGCTCATCCTGYTGTTGGTGGCRGAYGCACTGGTTGCTGCTGTTTGCGGCGTTTGTCAACGTAGTTGTCGCGTCACCTCAAGCAACCTGCTTTAATGCTTCTGGCCGAATCCGTTCCGGATTCAACCAGACTTGATCTTCAAGGTTCCAGTCCCGGATGTCCCGCGACCAGCGCTGTGGATTGCGGTTTCTGGCCTCGCGATAAACCTGCTCGCGGCGCTTCAGAATCGCCGCGTCCTGCCCGCAGTGGCGCTGCGCCGGGGTCACGAACTTCRGGCCACTGTGCTTGTGATCCTGGTTATACCAGCGCACGAATTTCTGCGTCCATGCCTGCGCCTCTTCCAGGCTCCCAAACGGCTTGCCCGGGTAGTCCGGACGGTATTTGCAGGTCCTGAACAGCGACTCCGCATAAGCATTGTCGTTGCTCACGCGTGGCCGGCTGAACGACGGCGCCACACCCAACTGCTCCAGCGTGGCCAGCATGGTCGCGCCTTTCATGGCACTGCCGTTGTCAGAGTGGAGCACCAGCGGACGACCAGCCAGCCCCTCGGCCAGGCTGGTCCTTCGCATCAGCCGTGAGGCCAGCTCCGCCGATTCCGCCACATGTACCTCATGGCCGACGATCTTGCGGCTGAAAATGTCGAGCACCATGTACCAGTAATAGTACCGGCCCTTGATCGCGGCCGGCAGCCATGTGATGTCCCAGCTCCACACCTGGTTCGGACCAGAAGCGAAATGGCTCGTGACCACGCGCTCGCAAGGTTTCTTCGCCCTGCCGCGGTGATGCTGCTGCGACGCCGCTTTCAGGACGCGGTAGAAGCTCGATTCCGACGCCACATACACACCCCGATCGGCCAGCGCCGG
>NZ_JBFUDR010000610.1:0-1222 GCF_056404615.1 Massilia sp. P2_C2
GCACCAGTTCGCGGCCGTCTTCCGGCAGCGCGTCGATGATCTGGCCGGCCAGCGCCGGCGGCAGGAACGCGAGGAACACGGCCTGCATCTGCACGTGCTCGGCGGCGATGTAGTCGGCCAGCCACTTCGGCGACGCGTACTGCAGGCGCGCCATCATCGGGCGGATCGCGTCGCCGTAGATCGTGTTCAGGACGCTGTTGGCGATCTCGCTGCCCAGCGCCAGGTCGAGCGAGCGCTTGAGGTAGCTGCGCGACGCGCCGTGCAGGCCGCTTTGCTGGCGGTAGTCGTCGAAGAACTTCTGGATCGAGTTCTTCACGGCGTCGACCTTGATGCCGCTCATCCGGCTCATCACCTGGGTCAGCTCGATCAATTCCTCGCGTTCGAGGCAGCGCAGCACGGCCGCCGCCGGTTCCTCGCCGATGGACAGCAGCACGATCGCAGCCTGTTCGACCGGGCTCAGCGCCGCTTCCTGCACGTCGTTATTGTTCAGATCCGCCATTTTTCTTTTGCACCCATTGTTTGACCACTTCCGCCACCCGCTCCGGCTCTTTACCCGCCAGGACCTTCAGGTGGTCGACCATCACATCCACGGCCGAACCGGCCGGGGGCAAATCGTATTCCTCGAGCAGCGCCTGGACCGGCATCTCGCCGGACGCTGACGCGTCGGGCTGGGCCGCCGCCGGCGCGCCCAGTGCCGGATTCGTTCCGCCCTGGATCGCGGCGTGCGCAACCGGGGCCGGCAACGCGCCGGCGTTGTGCGCGCCCGGCAGGGCAGTGCCCGCGCCTGCCTGCACGGTCGCCAGCGTGGGTGCCGCCGTTGCAGGAGCACCAGCAACCCGCGGTGCGACGCGCTGGTTCAGCATGCGCATCAGCGGACGCAGGATCAGCAGCCAGCCGAGCAGGGCGCCGATCGCATACATGCCGTAGCCGGCCATGTCGACGATGTTGTCGCGCTCCTGGTACCACGGCTCGACCGCGGCCGGTGCCGGGAAGGTCAGCGAGGACACCGTCAGCACGTCGCCGCGGTTGGTGTCGATACCCAGGCCGCCGCGCAGGATCTTGTCGATGTTCGCGATCTCGGCCGGGCTCCAGCCCGACTTCGGCGTCGCGGCCCTGGCGTTGTTCAGCACCACCGCCACCGACAGCTTCTTGAGGCGGCCGCGCGAGCGCTTGATCTGGGTGATCGCGCGGTCGTAGGCGTACTGGCGCGTCGTCGCGTTCT
>NZ_JBFUDR010000611.1:0-1221 GCF_056404615.1 Massilia sp. P2_C2
ACCTTGGCCGTGTGGCGCTGCACCGGCCGCTACGCTCTCCCCTACCTCAAAGTCGGCCGCCTCGTGCGCTACCGCCAGTCCGACCTCGACGCCTTCCTGAAAGCACGCAGCGTGGACTTCGTCGAGGAGAACCAGTAATGCGCGCGCCCATCGACAACCCGTCGTTGTTGGACGAACTGGAAATGCTGCTGTCGCGGCATTCCGGCCTGGGCATCGGCAGCGACGTCTTCCACATGTCCGCGCTCGAGCTGCAAGGGCTGTACCAATAGCTCACCCGCCTGCAGCTGTCGCAGGAACCCGACGTCAACGAATCCTAGTCTGCCCCCCACCGAGTGCGGGGACGCTGGCGCCTGCTTCTACTACACGGGCGCCAGCGCACGATTCCGCGGATAACTTATCAAAGGAAAACGCCATGGGTAAAAAAGTGATCATTGACCCCGAGTTTGAAGCCCTGATCCCGCCGCTGACGGCCGATGAGTACGCTGCGCTCGAAGAAAACCTCCAGCGTCACGGCTGCCAACAGCGACTGGTCCTGTGGAAAAGCATCCTTGTGGATGGCCACAACCGCTACAAGATCTGCAAGAAACACGACATCCCGTTCGATACCAAAGATCTGGAACGTGTCGACAGCCGTGAGAGCGCGATGGCGTGGATGGTCGACAATCAACTGGCACGCCGCAATATCAACAACTTCCAGCGCGCTGAACTCGCGCTCAAGAAGAAAGACGCGCTCGCAGCCTTGGCGAAGGAAAAACAACAGGAGGGCACCAACCAGTATTCGAGCCTGTCGACAAATTTGTCGGAAGGCTCGACGTTGGACACCCGCCGTGAACTGGCCAAAGCTGCAGGCGTTTCCGAAGGTACGTTCGCCAAGGTCGAGAAAATCAAAGAAACCGCTGTTGAGGATGTCCTCAAGAAAGCACGCTCCGGCGAGGTCAAGATCGATGTGGCGGCCCAGGTTGCCACCCTGCCACAGGACGAACAAGTCGCGCTGGCGGCGGCCGGCAACGATGCAATGAAGGCTGCTGCCAAAACCGTACGTCAAGCCAGCAAGTCGAAGAAAAGCGTGGCCGACGAAGTTGCGCCGGAAGCTAAAGTAAACGCCATCGATCCGAAATACGAAGATGATTCGTCGCCGGATGACGCAGTTGAACTGGTTCGCCTGCGCATCGAGAATAAAACGCTGCGCAATCGCGTCGAAGAGCTGACCAAGGCGGGAAA
>NZ_JBFUDR010000612.1:0-1182 GCF_056404615.1 Massilia sp. P2_C2
CGGCCTGACGTTCGTCGCGGGCGCCTGCGCGATCGTCGACATGGTCCAGACGACGCGCAATCTTGCCGGGCTCGTGCTCGACACCGGCCGCGCGAGCGCCGTATTCGCCGGCGAGGACGCGCCGTTCGAACTCCGCGTCGACAATCCCACGCGGCTGGCGCGCTTCGCCGTCTGGATCGATTTCGAGCACGTGGCCGAGCCGCGCCAGGCCATCGACGTCGGCGCCGGCGCCAGCAGCGCACTGGTGCTGCGTTCGCCCACGGAAGCGCGCGGCTGGATGCGCCCGCCGCGCGTGCGCCTGTCCACGCGCTTCCCGCTCGGCCTGTTCCATGCCTGGAGCTGGTGGCAGCCGGATGCCCGCGCCCTCGTCTATCCGTTCCCCGAACAGGATGCCCCGCCGCTGCCGATGCTGGGCCGGCCCAGTCCGGACGGGACCGGCAGCGCGGGCAGCGACGATTTCGGCGGCGTGCGCAGCTACCAGCCGGGCGATCCGCTGCGCCTGCTGGCATGGCGCCAGATCGCGCGCCTCGACCCGGCGCTGGGCGGCCAGCTCGTCACCAAGCATTTCGAGGGCGGCACCATCGACGAGCTGGTGCTCGACTTCGACGCGCTGCCGCCCGGGCTCGACGCGGAACTGCGCCTCGCGCGCATGACCCGCTGGGTGCTGGAGGCCGAGCAGCACGCCCTGCCCTACGCGTTCCGGCTCGGCCGCACGCAGTTCGACACCGGCCTCGGCACCGCGCACGAGGCCGCCTGCCTGCGCGCGCTGGCGCTGTACGGCATACCGGAGGACGACGCATGACCGCCGTGCCGCATCCTCCACGTTTCAGGGCGCCGCTGGCGCGCGACAAGCAGGACACCTTGCTGCTGATCGCCAGCAGCCTGCTCGTGCTGGTGCCGCACACCATCCACCTGCCCCTGTGGGTCAGCCTGCTGTGCGGCGCGACCCTGGCCTGGCGCGCCGCCGTCACGCTGCTGGGCCGGCGCATGCCGTCGAACCTGATCCTCGTGCCGCTCGCGGCCGCCGCGATGGCGGGCGTGCTGCACAGCTACCACACGCTGCTGGGCCGCGATGCCGGCGTCGCCATGCTCGTGCTGCTCGTCGCCTTCAAGATGCTAGAGATGCATGCACGGCGCGACCTGTTCGTCGTCGTGTTCCTGTGCTACTTCCTCGTCCTGACC
>NZ_JBFUDR010000613.1:0-1177 GCF_056404615.1 Massilia sp. P2_C2
GCAAGGTCTACGTCTCGACCGATGGCGGCCACACGTTCACGCTGAGCCAGGGCTCGGTGAACGCGAACATGGCCTGGAATGACTGGGGCGATACGTCGATGATGGTCAACCCGAACGTCGAGGGCGACATCTGGCTGGCCGACGGCAATGCCGTGTACCACTCGACCGACTCGGGCTCGACCTGGACGAAGCTGACCGCCTTCGCGACCGCCAACGGCACGATGGGCGCCACCAAGGTCACCTTGGGCAAGGCACAGGTCGGCTCGCCGTACTCGGCCGCGATCTACGTGGAAGGCACCATGAATGGCCAGTGGGGCATCTTCCACTCCGACGATGGCGGCGCAACCTGGGCGCGCTGGAACGATGACGCGCACCAGTTCGGCGGCAGCGCCGTGGTGGTGGGCGACTGGAACTCGTATGGCCGCATCTACGTCAACGGTGTTGCCCGTGGTCTGCAATACAGCAACTGAGTAGCGCGTCCTTGACGTAAGCAACGACCGCTGCGGCGCCGGAAGGGGCCGCAGCGGTTTTTTTTGCATCGCCGGCGATGATGAGCGCGTCCCCATGGGCATGCTTGTCGCCCGCGCCCGTTACCGGGCCACGCGAACGAACCTCGACCGGCCCACATCTTCCGACAATCGGTACTGCAGCCGCATCGCTTTCCGGCGCCATGTTCGGGTGCCATGCCCCGGATGGGCCTCCACCGCTCCTAAATTTTCTGCAATGCGAAATTTATTGACTTACGGCAATAGTGAGCATTAGAATTCATTAACAAAGATTAATATTAACTAAATGTAACGTTAATCTTAGTAATATAAGAATGTCGGTCCATAGGGCAGTTGCCGAAGTGTTGCGAATACATCATCACGGAATCTCACGATGGCCCCGACAACAGGAAGCGCGCTGCGCGGTGGAGCTACGTTCGAGACCGGAAACGGTCAACCCAACCATCCTTTTTGAGGGAGCTTTATGAATCGGAAGTACAAACTCTTCACCCCGATACTGCTCGCCGGCACTCTCGCGGGCTGCAGCGGCGGCAGCACGACCCCGGGCGCGACGGGTACCCAGGCTCCGGCCCTGGCTGCCACCACCGGCTCGGCCACGAGCTGGTCGGCGGTGAAGTGGGGCGGCGGCGGCTATGTGACCGGACTGATCTACCACCCGGTCAATTCGAGCC
>NZ_JBFUDR010000614.1:0-1171 GCF_056404615.1 Massilia sp. P2_C2
CGCTTACACCCTTGCTGTCATTTCCCTCACTTCCGCGCAACTGGCCTTCGGCCACGTCGCGTTGCTCGACCATGCCGATTTTTCGCTGGAAGCCGGCGAGCGCGTCGGCCTCATCGGCCGCAACGGCACCGGTAAATCGTCGCTGCTGAAAATCATTTCCGGCCGTTCGAAGCTGGACGACGGCCTGCTCGTCATGCAGCAGAACGTCAAGATCGCCTACGTCGAGCAGGAGCCCGTGTTCGATCCGGACATGACGGTGTTCGACGCCGTCGCGCTGGGCATGGGCGAACAGCAGGCGATGCTGGCCGAGTACGAGTCGCTGACGGGGCAGTTCGGCCAAGGCAATGATGAAGCGCTGATGGAACGCATGCACGACCTGCAGGTGAAGCTGGACGCGACGGATGCCTGGAACCTCGGCAACAAGGTCGAGACGACGCTGGGCCGCCTGGGTCTTGCCGGCGCTGCGACGATGGGCACCCTGTCGGGCGGCATGCAGAAGCGCGTGGCGCTGGCTGTCGCGCTCGTGTCCGGTCCGGACGTGCTGCTGCTGGACGAACCCACGAACCACCTGGACTTCACGTCGATCCAGTGGCTCGAAGGCCTGCTGCGCGAATTCCGCGGCTCCGTCCTGTTCATCACCCACGACCGCCGCTTCCTCGACAATGTCGCCACGCGCATCGTCGAACTCGACCGCGGCCGCCTGCTGTCCTTCCCCGGCAACTTCAGCAAATACCAGGAGCGCAAGCGCGAACTGCTGGCCATCGAGGAAGTCGAGAACGCCAAGTTCGACAAGGTCCTCGCGCAGGAAGAAGTGTGGATCCGCAAGGGCGTGGAAGCGCGCCGGACCCGCAACGAAGGCCGCGTGCGCCGCCTGGAAGACCTGCGCCTGCAGCGCGCCTCGCGCCGCGACCAGCAGGGTCAGGTGCGCATCGACGTCGCGACCGGCGAACGTTCGGGCAAGATCGTGGCGGACTTGGAGAACATCTCCAAATCGTTTGGCGAGAAAGTGATCGTGAAGAATTTCACGGACACGGTCATGCGCGGCGACAAGGTCGGCCTGATCGGTCCGAACGGCGCCGGCAAGACGACGCTGCTGAAGATCATCCTGGGCGAAGAGACGGTGGATAGCGGCACCGTCAAGCTGGGCACGCGCTTGAACGTCGCCTACTTC
>NZ_JBFUDR010000615.1:0-1168 GCF_056404615.1 Massilia sp. P2_C2
GACGATCAAGTCTGGTTGAATCCGGAACGGATTCGGCCAGAAGCATTAAAGCAGGCTGCTTGAGGTGACGCGACAACTAGGTTGACAAACGCCGAGTCCTTGATCTCCTGGCCGTTTTCGGGGTGGTACGGGCTTGCGGGTGAATACGTGAACTCATGCTGCCAACTGTTCCTGATGCGGTTGAATGCCCGGACTGCTGAACCCAGCAATCAACTCGCTAAGCATAGCTCTTGCGCGAAGCAGGGCCAGCTACGATGTGGGACATGATCACACGAAACTGAACAGCTAGCGACTCAAGGGACTTCGCCTGGAGGTGACTTCCACAGGGTCGCCACCACGTCGCCAGCTGCCGTCCGTAGCTCGTCTGGGAGATCCGTCTGCTCGATCGTGCGGCGGGAACGTTCGCGCAGTGCTTCTTCCAGGACTGGCTCAGTGCTTCGGTTGGCGCCGCCATGCTGCCCTTGTGGACCAGCTGATACAGCTTGTTTGCCRTTGGCGTAATGGCACGTCGGCAAAATAGTAACACGCAGACTCGCGGTAAAGGTCCTGCGTGCGCGGAAAACGCTCGCACGGCTCGGTGACATTTGAGGCGATATCGATTTCACCGGCATGGTCTTCCGTATTCATTGGGTAATCCCCGTTCGGCGTGATCATATATTATTAACGTTGAGAAGCGAGTCCATCCCGTCGAAAATATGACATTACTTCCATAAGGTCGAATAACGTAAGGAAGTCCCGCCTCCGTCAAATCGCTCGGCATAGCTCTTGCCCGAAATAAAGTTCTGCTATGCCGCGAAACATGATCGCGAAATACTATACACATAGGCAAACGTACTGGGTTTTTTGGGCCCAGATTCCTATTGCCCAGCCTAGTCTTTATCCGGAAAATATAGTTTGATTTAAATCAGCTTGTTGAGGCCTAGAAAAGTTCTCTCATTATTAAATGTGACAGCGAGATATTTTGCAAAGGTGATCTTTATCAATGCGTGGTTAGAAAGAAATATTGAGCCTATCTTGTAGAAGGGATCGCATTGGCTCAATAAAAACCAAAGGGAAACTATGCCGAGTAATCAAAGCAACGGCACACCGGTAAAAGAACGCCGTTTTCATTGGCGCTCGGTGGGCACAGGGCCACAAGTATCAAATTTCGCCACACCCGCGCCAAGCC
>NZ_JBFUDR010000616.1:0-1163 GCF_056404615.1 Massilia sp. P2_C2
GATTATGCTTATGCGCACGGTTTGATCGATCTGGACCAAAAGAAGAAAGTCGATGCCTTGTACGGATCCTGCGTGATCGCCGTCAAGGAAAGTGGACCGGTAGCGTCCGCGCAGGCCGATCAAATCTGCAACAAGATCGAGGAGTACATCGTCGAGGCATCGGGCGGGACGAATGTCTATGATGTGCGGATTACCGGGGACTACAGTTTCCCAAATATCGCCCGCTATCTGGACCAGGACAGTGTGCGATCAGCCTTGCATGTCTCGCCGCTGGTCGGACCCTGGAAAGATAGCTCGAGCATTGTCGCCGGCATTCTGGAACGCGGCGAGCAGGATTCTGCCGCACATTTATTCCCGCGTTTGTTCGAACAGATTCGCGTCCTTATCTATAACGGCATTTACGATATGGATTGCAATTTCATGGGTACAGACAATTGGCTGGCTTCGCTGCATTGGGCGCAAGGTGAAGAATTCAACCAGATGTCACGTAAGCCGTGGAAAGAAGGAAATGAAGTGTTGGGGCAGTATCGACAATGTGGGAACTTGAGCCAGGTTCTGGTCAACGGGGCTGGACATTTGGTGCCGATGGACCAGCCGGAGGCAGCGCTCAAGATGTTAAGTATTTTTTTGAAGCAGTCCAGCTACACGCTTCGAGAATGAGGCTTGCTTTTCAGAAATATGCTGCCCGCCAGGCATTTCCGGCGCCGTTACGTTACAAGGAACGGCGCGGCTTTGCCTGACGGGATTCAATCCTTGATGGGACTGTTCAGACCTTCATCGGCAGGATGATCATCTGCAGGCCGTCGAAGTGCAGGCGGCGCTGGATCGCCAGCGCCGCCTGGTTGTGYAGAAGGCGCGTGAACAGATTATCGCGCTGGAACACGAGCCGGCTCGTGAAGAACACCGCGTTCGGGAACTCGCGCGCGAGGTCCTGGCACATCGTCGTCAGCGTGGCGACGGCGTCCGTGCCGAAGCCGAGGCGCGACGTGGCCGGGATGCCGTGGCCGCGGCAAAAGTCCACGAACCCGGAAAGCGTGGCCTCGGCCTTCGTGCGCAGCGCGTCGATCTCGCCATCGCCGCCGTAGGCATGGGCGTCGACCGTGCGGGCGGTCACGAACACGACGTTCCGGAAATGACCGGGGAACATGCGCTGCACCCACAGC
>NZ_JBFUDR010000617.1:0-1156 GCF_056404615.1 Massilia sp. P2_C2
AGCCCGCCCGAATCGCCCATTTGCCGTCCGCAAGGCGGACGGCTTCGCGCGCCGAGGGCGCGCGCTGCAAAGCGGGCAGACACAGATCATCCGCAGCATCGCTTTTGCTACGCCCTTCCAATTCGAAGGCCGGCGAAGCTCGGTCTTCGAATCTCTGACTGCTGCCCGCAGGGCAGACCCGCGCGCCGTAGGCGCGCGCTGCAAAGTCAACACACACGCAGTCCAAGCCTGTGCCGCGTTCTCAAGTCTGCTTTGCCGCCAGCATCCGATGAAGCTCGACCTTGATCCGCTCCCGCTGATAAGGCTTCTGAATGGCATACGTGCCCACGACAGCGCTCACCGCTACAGCAATGAGTACGAGCGCAGTTTTGAAGGTCTTGTTATTCATGAATGCTTTCTCCAGTTCGTAAGTGGTTCGTTCTTTGATTGCAAACAGCATGCTTCCAATAACCCAGCGTACGGCTGCTCGTGATGATTCGATGTATGCAAGTTCGTTGAGCATGGCCTGCGCCCATTCCTTGCGATGCGCCGGCATGATCCGGATCACCACCCGCGCCACGGCAATCGGACAGGCAAACTTGTTGGCGCCCCTGGACATCAGATGCAACCCGGTGACAGATGCTGCGACGCCATACCCTCGGACCCGGCATGCTCGGTCGCATAAGCAATGCCTTCCGCATTCAGCCGATACAACTTCCTCGGCGGGCGACCTTCATGCAGGGATGGTTCCCATCTGGATTCCAGCAGACCTCTGTCGCTCAGCCGCATGAGGATGGGATAAAGCGTGCCTGAGCTGAGCCCGGTCTGTTCGGACAGGTCATAGCCGTGCTGCCACTGAACGCGTTGTGCCAGCAACGCCGCAAGTAACGCTCTGGTTTGAGGTGAGGGAGATCGGGTTCGAGTCATGCAATAAGTCTACATATGTCGCGTTAGTATTGCAAGCCWTCGCACGGGCAGACGCCACCGACGAAAAACGACCCCCCGCAGGAGGGGTAATCCCCCCGATACCCCGATCGGAGTATTGCCCGACATCCCCATTCGCGTAACACTTCTCCCATCGAAATTTAACGTTTGACGAAGCCGACCGCACCGAAAAAAGTGCCCGGTCTTCCCACCATCGATCGGAGAAAGCACATGCAGGGCAAACGCGTAGTAG
>NZ_JBFUDR010000618.1:0-1135 GCF_056404615.1 Massilia sp. P2_C2
CTCTCATAGGAGAAAACGTGACTTTACTCGCTAGAAGGTTAGTAAATCAAGCAAACAATATTCACTTATCTTTCATCCTAGGTGGAACACCGCTAGTCCCCCGTTTAAAAATTCTAGCCGGCTTCACCGTGATGGGTCTGGCCGCTAGATTTCGGGAACCAGAAGATCGTCTCAGGATAAACGGCATTCGCTAACAGTTTTTGCGCCGCCTAGACAGGAAACGAGCGAAGATATTGCCAAAAGAATCGAGGGGCAATCTGCGCTTTTGATGAGTATGGTTACCTGCGCTAAGTACTAGGAAGATGTTGCACTGTATCAACATCATGCCACTGTCGTAGTAGGTTCCATAATTTTGTAGCGGAAAGTACGAATGGCACCACAATAGCTTTTCGAGTCGATGTGGGGTCGAAGATGTGATGGTGACGGCTTTGTTGCACAAATCCCCCCCTGCAGCGGCCAAGCCGGGCCACAGGTAAACTGACGGTATGAGTGCACCAACCAAACCGAAATACCGAACGACCAACTGGAAGGAATACAACGAAGCGTTGAGAACGCGCGGTTCGCTGCTGGTTTGGCTGGACAAGGACATGCGCTGGCACGGTGGTGCAAGCGGTAAGCGCGGCCGCAGCCCGAAGTACAGCGAGGCGGCGATTCAGTTTTGCCTGACCATCAAGAGCCTGTTCAATCTGCCGTTGCGGCAGGCGATGGGCATGGCGCAACGCCTGCTCAGGCTGGCCGGCCTGGATTGTGAAGTTCCCGACTTCAGCACCGTCAGACGGCGCCAGAAGCACTTGGCGGTGACGATCGGGGCGCGCCCGACGACGACGGGATTGCATCTGCTGGTTGACAGCACCGGCATCAAGATGCTGGGTGAAGGCGAGTGGAAGACAAAGAAGCACGGCGCCGACTACCGCCGCCAGTGGCGCAAGGTCCATCTTGGAATTGACGCGACCACGCTTGAAATCCGGGCCATCGAAGTGACTGACAATGCGACCGGCGACGCACCGATTCTGCCGTGCCTGCTCGACCAGATCGCCGATGATGAACCCGTCGCGAGCGTCAGCGGCGACGGTGCGTATGACACAAAAGGCTGTCATGAGGCGATTGCACGGCGAGGCGCGGAAGCGATCATTCC
>NZ_JBFUDR010000619.1:0-1127 GCF_056404615.1 Massilia sp. P2_C2
CCGCACGCGTGCGCGGGCCGGCACCGCTGCGCTGGCTCACGGCCGGCTGCGTCCTGCTGGCGCTCGCCGGCGCCGTGCTCATCGTCATGCACGCGCGCTGGCTGGCGGCGGCGGGCGCGACACCGCCGGGCGATGGCGCCGCGCGCTTCCAGGCCGTGCTGCCGGGTATCGCGTTCACGGTGCCGGACGGCACGGGCGCGACCGTCAGCACGCATGGCACCGCCACGCTGCTCATTGTGTCCGGCATGCAAGCCGGTCCCGTGAAACGCGTCGACCTGTGCGAACAAATGTCCGACAGGAACAGGCCCGGACGCCTGCTGCCGCTGCGCATCGGCTGGCCATTCGCTGCCGTCGCCGGCCTCGAGGCGCCGCGCAACGTCCTGCTGGCGGAGGGCCCGATGCCGCGCGTGCGCATCGAAGGCCGCGCCGGGCCGGATCTGCCCGCCCTGGCGGTGCGCTGGGACGGCGATGCGAAGTGGATCGGCGACGGTGGGACAACGCCGGCCGCCGGCAGCGCGGGCACGGCCGCGCTGCGCGGCGAAGGCTGGCTGACGTGGCGCGACGGCGCGCTGCGCCTGCAGCGTCGCCCCAGCGCGGCGTGCCCGCTGGCCGGCGAGCTGCTCGTGCACCTGTTCCGGCCGGCGCCGAACCACCGTGCGCTTGTCGTCGCGCTGCCGGCGCAGGGCGATCCCGTCGAGGCGCGGCTGGCGCCGGGCGACTACCGCGTACCGACCACCCTTGGCCCGGCGCTGGAAGACGAGCAGCTGTTCCAGCAGCTGAGCGCGCGCGGACTCGTGCGCCTCGGTGCGAACGGCCTGTCCGAGCTGGCACCGCCGGACCTCGCCGCGTGGCGCGCGGCCGGGACGACGCCGTGGGATGGCATACGGCTCGACGGCGACACCTTGCGTCTGCTGGAACGGCTGTACCGCCGCGCCGACGGCGACTTCGTGCGCGAGCAGGTCCGTATCTTCAATGCCGAGCGGCGCCTGCTGGCGTGGCGCATGGCGGGCGGCACGCAGGGCACGTGGCGCGCCGAGGTGAGGGAGGGCCAGGGCACGGCGCCCGTGCCGCTGGCCGACGACATGCCGCCTTCGAGCGCGCGCCTGTTCGCCCGCCTGCCCCAGGGC
>NZ_JBFUDR010000620.1:0-1122 GCF_056404615.1 Massilia sp. P2_C2
ACATAGCCCATGCCGTCGAGCAGGCGCACGACGGTCGTCATGAGGATGTCGGCTACGCTGAATGCGCCGGCCAGGAAGTCGCGGCCTTCCAGCCACGCATCCACCTGTCCCAGGCGCTTGAGCGCGATCTCTTCCAGCACCGGGCGCTGCGCCGCGGCCCACGGTTCGTTCATCGAGAACGCGACGAGGTTGGCGAGATTGCCCAGGTAGGGCTCGACCGAATTGAGCGCGGCAAACGTCCACATCGTGACGTGCGCGCGTGCGGCCGGATCGCGCGGCAGCAGGGCAGGGAAGCGTTCGCCCAGGTGCAGCAGGATCGCGCCGGTTTCGAACAGCGTCAGGTCGCCGTCCTGCAGCACGGGCACCTGGCCGAACGGCTGCTCGTGCCGGTAGCCTTGTGTGGCGGCGTCGGCGAAATCGATCAGGCGCAGGTCATAGGGTTGGCCGGCTTCCTCGAGGGCCCAGCGGACGCGCAGGTCGCGCACATGGCCGACGGCAAACGAAGGCACGGAACGGAAGGTGGTCAGGGTGTACATGGATGGGTCTCCTCGTGGTCGATGGAAACAGCTTACGCGGCTACAAAATATGTTCAAGAACATAATGTGGATGCGCGCATAATGCGGTCCGAAAGGAGAAAACGATGCCCTACAGCAGCGAACACAAGGCCCAGACCCGCGAACGCATCGTGCATGCGGCGCGCAGGCTGTTCAACCGCCACGGCTTCGAGCAGGTGTCGATCGACCGCGTGATGTCCGAGGCCGGCCTGACGCGCGGTGGTTTCTATCACCATTTCGACAGCAAGGACGATTTGTACGCGGCGGCCGTCGCCAGCTTCAGCACGTGCAATCCGTTCCGTCCCGACTTCAAGGACAGGCCGCCGCCCGCGCCGCGCCAGCTGGCGCGCATGCTGGTGGACATCTACCTGAGCGACGAGGTCTTCGACAACATCGAGGCGCATTGCCCGCTGTATGCGCTGCCGGGCGACGTGGCACGCGCGGGCCTCTCGCCGCAGAAGGCGTACACGCAGCTGATCCGCAATCTCGTGCAGGTGTACGCGGGCGCGCTCGCGCGCGAGCCCGACGGCGAGCACAGGGCGCAGGCGATCGTCGCGCTGTGCGTGGG
>NZ_JBFUDR010000621.1:0-1121 GCF_056404615.1 Massilia sp. P2_C2
TCGCGTCGCGATATGGAGTATGGACAGATACATGTCCATGAACGTGTCGATCCAATCACTCACATCAGCAGCACTGGCCAAAAGCTTGACTTCGTTAAAATCGCCACCGGCACTGAACAGACGATTCGGTCCGCCGGTAAAGACAACCGACTTGACTGACTTATCAATACTAGCCGCGCGCGAAGCCTCGGTGACCGCCAGTTGCATTTCCCGACTAAACGGGTTTGAAGTGCTTTTGTGGTTGAAGGTAATCACCCGGACCGGGCCATCATTGTCAACTATAATCGTCATGCTTTAGCTCTATTTCAAAATGAATAAAATCATTTACTTCATGCATATAAGCTGAATTGGGGAAGCGCCCAGATACGTAACATCTTGGTTGAGACCCCACTCATCTGCCATTTAAAATTCGCACCCATAATGGCGCAGATAGCAGACTCTATCTCCAAGACAGTCAGCGCTGGGTAATTTTTCGAGATAGTATATTACCTTCCCAAAAGCATCAAGCGATTTATAGAATCTACCTTGAAAGCCCATAAGTGATACTTATGAAAAATTTTCTGTAATCGATTATCACCAAAACTATCGAAAATGGAGGAAAGTCTAATCGAGCCGGCGCATTTTGAGGGATTCACCTTTCAGGGTCTTCATAGGGCTATGGCGGCGTTTTTAATTGCGTAGCGAACTCTATCCACATTCGTCCTTTCGCCAGTTATCAGATCCCCTTCCGGTAAACGTCTGCATATTCCGGATCAAAACTGGACACCCATTCCACGCCAAACTGGACACTGATTCCGCGGCAAACTGGACACCCATTCCAGCGCAAACTGGACACCTGTTCCGCTCCAAACTGGACAGTTTGAAGCGACCTGAGGGGGCTGGCGGCAAGCGATACTAACCTTCTAGAAAGTAATGTTAGTTCGTAATATAATGCTTGCATGAAATGCAAACGAACTTCTGACGGGCGAAAACTGGATCACCACTCGCTTCAGGTGATGCGCCAGCAGGCGATCAAAGCGGTGCGCGAAGACCAGTCGGTGGCGAACGTCGCGGCCGCTTATGGTGTGAACGCCACCACGGTGTTCCGATGGCTGGCGAAATTTGCCGATGGGGGCCAAAAC
>NZ_JBFUDR010000622.1:0-1108 GCF_056404615.1 Massilia sp. P2_C2
TTCCGTCAGCCGCAATTTCTTCACATAGGCGGTGAACGTCATGCCGAGTTCCGCCTTCAATACCTCGTTGATCTTGTTGCGGTTGGCCCCCGTTCCGGCGCCCACATTTTCCAGGTCCAGATCCGGATTCGTATAATGCGTGGCGATATAGCACAGGACGGCAGCCTTTTCCTTGTCCCTGAACGGTTCGAGCGTCAGTTCCCGGTATGCCACGAGCGGCAAGTCCTTCTTGACCTTGACTTTGAGGCCCGTGATGAGTGCTTGGGCGTGTGCGCGGATGAACCAATGGGCGAATAAGGCCCAGCTCATCAAGATGACCACCGCCAGCGCGACGAGATAACGGTAGTCGCGTCCATGCAAAGTCACCTCGCTGATTTCCACCTCTGACGCATGGTCGCGCGGGCTGTGCGGGCTGGTGCCGAATGACAACTTCACAACATGATCCAGCGTATAGGACTGGTGCGCCAGATCGAGTTTCAACATCTCGAGCCACCACTGCGGAACGGTCAGCCGCGTCAGGTCCAACGTTACGAGCGTGACCTTCTCGTTACAGGAAAAGTATGTACCCGGGGTTGGATGCG
The DNA here is from genome assembly GCF_056404615.1 of Massilia sp. P2_C2. Lineage (NCBI taxonomy): Bacteria > Pseudomonadati > Pseudomonadota > Betaproteobacteria > Burkholderiales > Oxalobacteraceae > Massilia > Massilia sp. P2_C2. Next base: position 582 of record NZ_JBFUDR010000622.1, read on the forward strand.
TGAGGAAGTCGCCGGGCTTCGACATCTTTTCGTTGTATGTGGGCATGGAGAATGCCAACGTATTCGCCGGCGAGCATTTGGCGACGAATGTRATGGTGCTGTATTTCGACAGGTTGGCCGGGGTCGCGTTGCCCTTGTCGTCCTCCATCACCATTTCGCCCGACGCGAATGGATAAGCCGTCGCGGTCGTGAGCCTGTAATCGAAGCGCAAGGAGCGCTGGCTTGAGCTGAGGAGGCGTACTGTGGATGTGCCGCCGTGGTCCACATCCGTTGCCGTGGCGACGCTCCAGTTGACGCCGCCTCGTTCCGACGGCATGAGTTCGGCTGACGGGTAACTTTGGACCACGCAAACCCCCGGTGTCAGAATAGTTGTCGCGTCACCTGATGAAGTAAAACAGTATCGGGGACGGGCAAGAGAGATGGAGTGAAGCAGTATTCAGCGGAACGGAAAGAAGCGCTGCTGCGGCAGATGATGCCGCCGCAGAACAGGCCGGTGTCGGAGTTGGCGCGCGAGAGCGGGATCACGG
>NZ_JBFUDR010000623.1:0-1095 GCF_056404615.1 Massilia sp. P2_C2
CAGCGACGGCGTGCCGCTGTGGCGCGACGGGGCGCCGACGGAGGCGGCGCACGCGGCGGGCCTCGGCACCTTGCTGGGCGTGCGCGCGAACCAGGCCGGCAGCGTGGCCGCGATGCTGGGCCGCCTGCCCGGCGCTCGTCACACGGCGAAGTTGACGCTGGACCTGCGCCTGCAGGCGGCCGCGCAGGCCGCGCTCGACTGCATCGCCATGCGCCGCGGCCGCTGGGATGGCACAGCCTGCAACGGGGCCGGGCAGGCACCCGCCGGGCGCCAGGCCGGCCTCGTCCTGCTCGACACGGAGACGGGTGCGATCCTCGCCGCGGCCGGCGCGGGCATGCCGCACGTCGATGCCGCCAACTGGCGCGAGGCGCGCGATTTCGACCGCATCGACCCGGCCGCGAGCCCGCTGCGCCTGCCGGCACTGCAGCACGACGGCGGCGCCGAGCGCAGTCCCGGGTCGACGTTCAAGGTCGTCAGCGCCCTGGGCCTGGAACGCGCTGCACGCGCCGACCGCCAGCTGGACGCGTTGCTGGACGGCATGCCGCTGGCCGGCATCAATGTCGTGGCGCACGCGCGCGGCTTTGCGTTCCGCACGGATGCGTCCACGTATCCGGTCGAAGCTCGCGCCCACATCACGAATTTCCGCGACCAGGGCCTGGACCGGCGTGCCCAGGATGGCCGCCTGGGGCTCGCGCAGGCGCTCACGTACAGCCTGAATACGTGGTTCGCCTGGATGGGCGAAATGTCCGACCGCAGCCTGCTGGGCCGTCCCGGCGGCGGCGTGCCGGACCTGCAGCCGCTGGAGCCGGACGCGCTGGACAACGTGCGCCCGATCGTGGCGATGGCGCGCCGGCTCGGCTTCGGCCAGGCGCTGCGGCTGGATGGCGGCCTGCTGCCGGCCGACTATCCGTGGTCCACGTGGGACGCCTTGCTGTCCACGCCGGCCGGCATCGACCCTGTACATACGCGACACGAGCTGCGCCAGATGGCGATCGGGCTGCGCATGCAGGCGACGCCGCTGCAAATGGCACTCGTGGCGGGCGCGGTCGGCCAGGGGCGCGTCGTCGTGCCGCATTTGCTGGCGCAGCTCGATGG
>NZ_JBFUDR010000624.1:0-1090 GCF_056404615.1 Massilia sp. P2_C2
GGCTTGACCATCAGTTCGATGATTTCGACTTCCTTGAAATCGCCGATGTTGGGGACTTTGACTTCAACGGTGCTCATGGGCTCTCCTTACAGCAGCGTCTTGCGCAGGTCGGCCAGGACGTCGGCCAGGTAGGTCGTGAAGCGGGCGCCGGCGGCACCGTCGATCACGCGGTGATCGAACGACAGCGACAGCGGCAGCATCAGGCGCGGCTGGAATGCCTTGCCGTCCCATACCGGTTTCATCGAAGACTTCGACAGGCCCAGGATGGCGACTTCCGGCGCGTTGATGATCGGCGTGAACGCGGTGCCACCCAGGCCGCCCAGCGACGAGATCGTGAACGTCGCGCCCTGCATGTTCGCGGGCGACAGCTTGCCGTCGCGCGCCTGCGCAGACAGTTCGCCCATCTCGGTGGCGATCTGCGACACGGACTTCTTGTCGGCGTCCTTGATGACCGGGACCACGAGGCCGTTCGGCGTATCGGCCGCGAAGCCGATGTTGTAGTACTTCTTGAGGATCAGCTGGCCGTTGGCTTCGTCCAGCGACGCGTTAAAGTTCGGGAACTTCTTCAGCGCGGCGACGGAAGCCTTGATCACGAACGCCAGCATGGTCAGCTTGACCGGCGACTTGGCCTTGGCGTAGGCGGCGTTCGAATCGACGCGCAGTTCTTCCAGGTCGGTGACGTCGGCCTCTTCGAACTGCGTCACGTGCGGGATCATGACCCAGTTGCGGTGCAGGTTCGGGCCGGAGATCTTCTTGATGCGCGACAGCGGCTGCGCTTCGGTCTCGCCGAACTTGCTGAAGTCCAGCGACGGCCACGGCAGCAGGTTCAGGCCTGCGCCGCCACCGGCTGCGGCCGGCGCGGCCGTCGGGCCGGCGCTCAGCGCGGCCTTGACGAAGCCCTGCACGTCCTCCTGGGTGATGCGGCCCTTCGCACCGGAACCCTTGACCTTGTTCAGGTCGACGCCCAGCTCGCGTGCGAACTTGCGCACGGACGGCGAGGCATGGGCCGACGAGAAGCTCGGGGCGGGGCCGGCAGCCGGCGCTGCGGCGGCAGCGGGAGCCGGTGCGGCGGCCGGAGCCGGTGCCGGAG
>NZ_JBFUDR010000625.1:0-1072 GCF_056404615.1 Massilia sp. P2_C2
CAGCTGGTCTTCGAAGTGCACGCCGGCTGCGCCCGCTTCAATCATGGACTTCATCAGTTCGAAAGCGTTCAGCACGCCGCCGAAGCCGGCCTCGGCATCGGCCACGATCGGGGCGAAGTAATCGATGTCGTCCTTGCCTTCCGACCACTGGATCTGGTCGGCGCGCTGGAACGTGTTGTTGATGCGCTTGACGACCATCGGCACCGAGTTGGCCGGGTACAGCGACTGGTCCGGATACATCTCGCCGGCCAGGTTGGCGTCGCCCGCGACCYGCCAGCCCGACAGGTAGATGGCTTTCAGGCCTGCCTTGACCTGCTGCATGGCCTGGTTGCCGGTCAGCGCGCCCAGGGCGTTCACATACGGTTCGTTATTGATCAGGTCCCACAGTTTCTCGGCGCCGCGTCGAGCAAGCGTGTGTTCGATCTGCAACGAGCCCCGCAGCTTGACGACATCCTCTGCCTTGTAGTTGCGGACGATACCTTTCCAGCGCGGGTTGGACTCCCAATCCTGTTGCAGGGCGGCGATTTGTTGTTCACGAGTTGCCATGGTGTTCTCCTGATTGAAAGACGGGTTGGACAGTGATTTCGTTAAGAACATGATAGCGCCGTTTGTGCGCAGCACCAATTGTCTTATATAAGACATATGACTGTTTTTATGGTATTTAAAATCATATACTTACATTCCTTATTCCATGATTCGAAATATTATTTCTCACAATGGAAACCACTGACTGCTGTGCTCCCGTGCGCTTTTCACATCTGCAAACAGCTTTTCACGATGCGGGATAAAACGGGAACCCTGCGACGCACGACACTATCGTGACGCAGAGTTCACAATTTTGCTTGATTTTCACAGGAGTTTTGTTACCAAGAAGAATCGATATGCCTAATTGCATCAAATCCATCAGCAATTGTCCCGTCACTACAACATAGCTGAACAAAATGACGACAAGATTGCGATTTCGCGGCCAAGAAGAAACGCCCTGCCGGCGCCGGCCGACAGGGCGTTTTTGAGGGCTGCGAAAGAAGTCCTTCGCCAGCTCGACCGCAGGTTCCTCGCCGAACACGAGCTG
>NZ_JBFUDR010000626.1:0-1058 GCF_056404615.1 Massilia sp. P2_C2
ATCTTCCGCCGCCTGTGGCAGCAACGCTTCGGCGGGGACGCGCCGGATGACCAGATGGCCGCGTTCACCGAGCTGTTGCTGCCGGCGGACGGCACCGACCGCGCCCGGGAGGCTGCATGAAGATCCTGCGCATCGGCGGCAAGAACCTGGCGTCGCTGGCGGGCGAATTCGAAGTCGATTTCGAAAGCGAGCCGCTGGCGTCGTCCGGCCTGTTCGCGATCAGCGGTCCCACCGGCGCCGGCAAGAGCACGCTGCTGGACGCCCTGTGCCTCGCGCTGTACGACGCGACGCCGCGCCTCATCAAGGGACCGCGCGTGGGCAACTACCTGCCGGACGTCGGCGACGAGACGCTGTCCGTGGCCGACCGCCGCACGCTGATGCGGCGCGGCACGGCGGACGCGTTCGCCGAAGTGGATTTCGTCGGCAACGACGGGCAGCGCTATCGCGCGCGCTGGAGCGTGCGCCGTTCGCGCAACCGCGCCGCCGGTGCCCTGCAGCCGTCCGCGATGAGCCTGCAGCAATTACCCGGCCTGCAAGCGCTGGGCGGCACGAAGACGGAAGTGCTGGCCGAGGCCGAGCGCCGCATCGGCCTGTCGTTCGAACAGTTCACGCGCTCCGTGCTCCTGGCCCAGAACGAATTCTCCGCGTTCCTCCGCACCGACGAGAACGAGCGCGGCGAACTGCTCGAGACGCTGACGGGCAGCGCCGTTTACAGCGATATCTCGCGCCGCGCGTTCGAGCGCTGGCGCCAGGAACAGGAAGCGATGCGCCGCCTGACGGCACGCCTGCAGGACCATGCGCCGCTCGCGCCGGACGCGCGCGCCGGCCTCGACGACGAACACGCGGCCGCGCAGGACGCGCTGGCGGCGGCCGAGACGCGCCGGACCAGCCTCGAGCGGCAGCTGCGCTGGCACCAGGAACTGGACCGCCTGCGCGCGGCCGAAATGCAGGCGGACGGTACGCTGGCGGCAGCACGCGCCGACGTCGCCGCGGCGGCCGAACGCCGGCGTCGCCTGGCGACGCTGGATGCCGCGCAGCCGGCGCGTGCCCTCGTCACC
>NZ_JBFUDR010000627.1:0-1057 GCF_056404615.1 Massilia sp. P2_C2
GTATTTCGCCACCAGCAGGTCGAACGCCCGGCGATCGCCCGCCTGGACGCGCTCAACCAGCAGTTGATCACATTCGCGTTCGGTCGTCACTGCAATGCCCCGTTGGCTGCGGCGGCGTCCCTGTGTGTGGAAACGTGGAAATCCCGTTGGGCGCTGACGACATGTGCGCCGGGGTGACGTTTCCTTAAGAGTTGGTCCGCTGCAATATGTTCGTCGTGTCTACGCATCCTTCGTCTGCATTTCCGCGCCGGCCGACCACTGCCAGCGCGACGGCCAGCGCACGCCAGGCCTCGGCGTCGACGCTGTCGCGCCACACGGCCACGACCCGCGGCCTCGCGCCCGGCACCGCATGCCGCAGCAACATCAGCATCGGCCAGACGACCGAGCCCGGCAGCAAAACCGCCCGGACGCCCTGTCGAGCGTCCCACGCCGGAGCGTCGCCCACGCCCTGTTGTACCGTTACGCGCAAGTCGCCGGTTCCAGAAATATCAATCCGGTGCGTCTTTGCCGGCCCCTCCACCGCAGCCAGTACGGCCGCGCCGGCGCCGGCCAGTGCGAGCGCCACGACAGACGGGCACAGGAAACGTTCCGGCGCCAGCAGGCCGACGGCCACTGCCGACGCGCATTGCGCCAGGCCGCAGCCGCCCCACACGAGACGCTGGATGCGCGACGGCCTGACGAGCGCGGACACCGCGATCGACATCGGATGCTTTCAGAGTTGATGGGGGGCGCCGGCCACGTCACGCTTGTGATCGCTCGGCCAGAAAAGACAAACGCCCATCCCTTGGACAGGAATGGGCGTTAAAAAGTTCGGTCAGCTATCGCTTAGATTTTGGCGAAAACCAAAGTACCGTTGGTACCGCCGAAACCGAACGAGTTCTTCACCGCGTAATCGATCTTCATGTCCCGTGCCGTGTTGGCGCAGAAGTCCAGGTCGCATTCCGGATCCTGGTTGAAGATGTTGATCGTCGGCGGCGAGACCTGCTTGTGGATCGCGAGCACGGTGAACACCGACTCCAGGCCACCCGCGCCACCCAGCAGGTGGCCCGTCATCGAC
>NZ_JBFUDR010000628.1:0-1055 GCF_056404615.1 Massilia sp. P2_C2
GTCTATGGCTGAGCCCCATGTTCTTCACGGTGCGCAGCATCGTCTACCTGCTGCTGTGGAGCGGGCTCGCCCTCGTCGAGACGCGCGCCCGCACCCGCTCGCCGGCGCGTGCCGCCGCCTGCCTGCTCGTGTACGGCTTTTCCGTCAGCCTGGCGGCCGTCGACTGGATCATGTCGCTGCAGCCGGAATGGTATTCCAGCGTGTTCGGCTGGCTGGCCGGTACGGGGCAGATGCTGACGGGGCTCGCGCTGGGCGTGCTGCTGATCGACCGCGGCGCCGCGCGCGCGCGCCTGCCGGACCTGGGCAACCTGCTCATGATGTACGTAATGACGTGGGCCTACCTCGCGTACGTGCAGTTCCTGATCATCTGGGCGGCCGACCTGCCGCACGAGATTTCCTGGTACCTGCGCCGGGGGGCGCCCGGCTGGCAGCTTGTGGCCTGGGTGCTCGTCGTCGGCCACTTCGCCGGGCCGCTGTGCATCCTGCTGTCGCGCCACGCCAAGCGCGCGCCCGGCCTGCTGGGCGTGCTGGCCGGGGTGCTGCTGGCGGCKCACCTGCTCGACTGCTGGTGGCTCGTGCTGCCGTCCGTCGAGCACCTGACCCGGCACTGGCTGTGGCTCGCGCCCCTGGTCGCGGGCGGTTTTGGCGTGCTGGCGTGGATGGCGCTGGCGGATCGAAGAAAGGAGGGCGCGCATGTCTGACGACACCGGCGGCGATCTCGACCTGCGCGGCCTGGGCTGGGGTGCGGCCATCATCGTGGGCGGTATCGCCTGCGCGCTGCTCGCAGCCACGCTGATGCTGCGCGAACGCGGGCCTGCCGCGAACACGCCGCCATATCCGTTCCAGGGCCCGACGCCGCTGCTGCAACCGGCGCCGCAGCCGGACCGCGCGGCGTACTTCGCCGGAAAGCGCCGCCTGCTGGACAGCTATGGCTGGGTCGACCGCCGGGCCGGCATCGCACGCATTCCGCTGGACGATGCGATGAAGCTGCTGGCTGCGCGCGGCGTGGCGACGCCCGGCGTAGCGACGCCCGGCGTAGCGACGCCCGGCGTGGC
>NZ_JBFUDR010000629.1:0-1052 GCF_056404615.1 Massilia sp. P2_C2
GCCTGGCGCGAACGCTGCACGGCCCGGCCCGCGTACCGCAAGGCGCTGGCGGACCAGGTGGCCCTGTTCACGAAGGAAGCGGCGGCGGCCTGAGTTTTTACACGGCCGTTGCAAACGCTCCCGTTCTTTATACACCGTATTTACACCCACCGCGCTACGCTGGACTCGTCATCATTCGTCGAAAGGACGTCGTATGTTCGAGTTAATCGCCATCGCGGTCGCGGGCCTGTTCGCCGCCGCCCTCCTGGTACTGGTGCGCAGCTGCGTGGTCTACATTCCCAACGACAAAATCGGGATCGTGGAAAAGAAATGGTCGCGCCACGGGTCCGTGCGGGCCGGCTTCATCGCGTTGCGCGGCGAGGCGGGCTTCCAGCCTGACGTGGTGCGCGGCGGCTTTCATTTCTTTGCGCCGTTCCAGTACCGCGTGCACCGCCAGAACCTCGTGACCATCCAGCAGGGCACGCTCGCCTATGTGTTCGCACGCGACGGCCTGCCCATGGCACCGAGCCAGAACCTCGGCTGCAACAAGGCCGCGAACGACTTCACCGATGTCGCCGCCTTCCTCGCGCAGGGCGGCCAGAAAGGCCTGCAGCGCAAGATCCTGCGCGAGGGCACGTATGCGATCAACCTCGCGCAATTCGTCGTGCTGGCCGAGGACCGGGTCTATTCCCTGCCGCTGCCGGGCGATGCCGACGTCGATGCGAAGGGTGGCGTCACGGGCATCCTGGCCGCGGTGCATGACGATCTCGCCGCGCGCGGCGGCTTCCGGCCGCTCGTGATCCGCGAAGACAAGCTGGCCGTCATCACGACGCACGAAGGCCAGTCGCTGCCGGAAGGGACGATCGTCGCCCCCATCGTCGGCGCCGACCCGGCCGACGCGCCGCGCTACCACCACGACTACCAGAACCCGGAAACGTTCATCGACGCCGGCGGCTACAAGGGCCGCCAGCTGCAGGTACTCGTCGAAGGCACCTACTACCTGAACGCGCGCTTCGTGTCATGGGAGATCGTGCCGAAGACCGAGGTGCCGGTCGGCTTCGTGGGCGTGGTCG
>NZ_JBFUDR010000630.1:0-1043 GCF_056404615.1 Massilia sp. P2_C2
CCGCGCGGCCGCCCGGCAGGAAGGCTTCGTACGCCGCGAGGTCCAGCGGCCCGATCACGAGCCGCAGCCGCAGGTCGCGCTGCCACACGCGCGTGCCGGCCAGCGCGCCGCCGCCCAGGGTGGCATTGCCCAGCCCGAGCGCCGTCTGCTGGGCCGCGGGAACGTCGTACCAGCGTCCGACGAACTGCTCGGTGCGCACCGGCTGGCCGAAATACTCGGACAGCACGCGCGCGATCTGCACGCTGGATGCGGGCCGCTGGCGCAGCGCGGTGGCGAAGTACGCGACGGATTCGTCCAGCACGCCATCGCCGTGGTCGGACAGGCGCCGCCGCAGCGACGCATGACCCATGCCGGCCAGCGCCAGCAGCAGCGGCAGGAAGCCGTCCTGGCGACCGCCGTATTTCAGCTCCAGGCGGTATTTGCGCCAGGCTTCGTAGAACAGCGTCAGGGTACGGGTCGAGAATGCGTCGAGGAAGGCACGCGGGCCGTCGTCGCGCTCGTCCCGCATGTGCGCGGCGATCCGTTCCGTATAGTGGGCGGGCAGCGCGCCGCCGCTGCCCAACAGGCCCATGAACGTGGGCGTCACGCGCACATAGCGCAGCTCGCGCGATTGCAGCGCGGCGGCCAGTGCGGCGCGGTCGGGCGCGATCGCGTGCGGCTCCGGCTGCAATGCCTCGATTTCGCTGGCGGGGAACGCGAGCGATGTCGAATTCGAAAAGCGCAGGAAGTTCGCCAGCAGCCCCTCTTCCGGCATGCCGCGGCGGCGCAGCCATAGCTCGATCAGGCGCACGGCCTGGAAATACTGGAAGCGATACGGCTGCGCGAACAGCCGTTCGATCACAGCAGGCTCAAATCGCCGCTTCGTGGCTGGCATCGCAGCAACTCCTGTCCGGTCTTGTTGGAAACGATCACGAGTTGCGTGAAGCTGTTGGCATGTACGTATAGGCCGAGGAAGCGCTCGACGATATGGGCGAACGCGTCGATGCCGCTGCCGACGAACGCCTCCTCGTCGATGGTCAGCCGGACCTCGATGCCGCGCACCA
>NZ_JBFUDR010000631.1:0-1038 GCF_056404615.1 Massilia sp. P2_C2
GCCGGGTCCGAAGTCACCGCCGTCGTTTCGGCAAACGCGTGCCGGGTCGAAATAATGACGAGCGTGGCAGTGAGGAGAGCAGCGAGCGGTTTCAAGTCAGGTCCTTTCCCTAGAGGTAATATATTTACATCTTGGAAAGTATATATTACGACAAGAAAATTGCCAAAATGTTGTGACCATTCGACTGGGATGCTACAAGAAAAAGCCCGCTTTCTTGCGAAGAGCGGGCTTTCATGTACTGGGAACAGTTCCAGTTAGAACGGGATATCGTCATCCATATCCGAGAAGTTGGGCGCCGGTTTCGGCTGCGGACGTGCGGCCGGGGCCGGCGGCGTCTGGCGCGGGGCCGGGCGGCTCGGCGGGGCGTCGTAGCCGCCCATGTCGTCGCCACCACCGTAGCTGTCGCCGCCGCCCATGCCCTGGCGGCCGCCCAGCATCTGCATGTTTTCAGCGATGATGTCGGTGGCGTAGCGCTCGATGCCGTCCTTGTCGGTGTATTTGCGGGTCTGCAGGCGGCCCTCCACGTAGACCGAGGAACCCTTCTTGAGGTACTGGCCGACGATTTCGGCGAGGCGGCCGAAGAACGAGATGCGGTGCCACTCGGTCAGCTCTTTCTGCTCACCGGTGTTGCGGTCCTTCGATTTGTAGGACGTCGCCACGGCGATGTTGGCGATGGCGTCGCCGCTCGGCATGTAGCGGATTTCCGGATCGCGGCCCAGGTTGCCGACGATAATGACCTTGTTAACTGATGCCATTTTGTAATGCTCCTTTGGATGATCCCGGACTCTGCGTGATGACTAGGCGTCAGGGAAACTGTTGAATTGCGTCCGCTATTATGCCTGTTTCGTTGCCTCTGGTTGCAACTTTTTGTGCATGTCGCGGACCCGGCGGACACCGTTTTGCAGTACCCGCTCAGACCTCGAATATGAGGGCGAAGTGCCCGTTTTAGAAGAGATCCACATCAATATTCTGTAGGGTGGGCACCCCTGTGCCCACGCGTAACGCTTGCATCACCGTTGGCATCGCGTGGGCACAGGG
>NZ_JBFUDR010000632.1:0-1030 GCF_056404615.1 Massilia sp. P2_C2
CCGAGATCTACACTTCGCCTCTCGTCGGCAGCGTCAGATGTGTATAAGAGMCAGGGTCGACGGTCGACTTCGACGCCGCGCGCCGGCGCGCCGCCGCGGGCGATGCGGAGACTCCCCCGCGCCTGGCGGACATGGAAGCGGCCCGGCGCGCCAGCTCGTCCGCCTTCGTCGACGGGCTGCGCGCCGATGCCCAGGACTGCCTCGACGCGCTCGCGCAGCTGGAACGGGTGGCGGACGAACGCCTCGGCCAGGACAGCCCGGGCTTTGCGCAGGCACGCGATGCGGTGCAGACGCTGCTGCACGGGTTGCCGGCGCCGGCGGCCGTGCCGCAGGTGTCTGTGGCCGAAGCGCCGTCTCTCGACGTCGCGGCGGCGGTTACCGTCATCGCCGCCGCGCCGCAGCCGCAAGCCGCGGCCAGCGGCCCGATCCGCTCGCGCGCGGACGCGATCGCGCAGCTGCGCCTGATCGCGCAATACTTCCGCGAGACGGAGCCGCACAGCCCCGTCTCGTATTTCGCGGAGAAAGCGGCGAGCGCCGGGGAGCAGGACCTGCATACGTGGCTGCGGTCGGTCATCAAGGACCAGGGGGCGCTGGCGCACCTCGAGGAGATGCTGGGGGTGCCGCCGGCGGCGTGACCATTTTGATAGGGGAGCATGCATGACTGCGGATGGGGATGATTTGCATAGGGTCCTAGATAACAAGGACATGAAAGCAATAGCAGCGTTGACGACTGCAGATGTTGATGCAATCGACGAGGCAATCTTGTCGACGTTGAGCAGTTACCGGAAGAAGACTGCCTTGGTAATCGCAACCGCCATGTACGCGTATCCCGATCGATATACTGATATTCCTGATGTCTTTTACGGGCAGAGAGTCATGGCCCTTGCACAGAAGGGATTATTGGACGCCAGTGGCGATTTACGGAAGTGGCGATCCAGCGAAGTTCGTTCAGTGAACGTTTGAGACGATGTGGATGCAAAGTCAGTTAAGCGTGCCTTCATTGCTGACGGCGCGATCAGACAACTAGTCC
>NZ_JBFUDR010000633.1:0-1008 GCF_056404615.1 Massilia sp. P2_C2
GCGCGAACCCTGGTGCCTTACAAGATGGCGCGAACCCTGGTGCCTTACAAGATGGCAGTTTGCGCGTCGCCTTCCTACATCGCGCGGCGCGGGCGCCCGATCGTACCGGAAGATCTTGCAATGCATGACTGCCTGGCATTCGGTTCACGCCGTGAAACGCGCGAGTGGCGCTTCGTTAGCCCGGATGGCCAAGTGCGCAACGTCCGGGTCGGCGCACGTCTGAACGTCAACAACGGCCAGGCGTTGCGCATGGCCGCGCTTGCCGGCGCAGGCATCATCATGCAGCCGGAGTTATTGGTCGCAGCGGATATCCAGGACGGTTCTCTGGTGCGCCTGCTGGAAGAGGAAACAATGCCTTCGCGCCCGATGCACGTGGTTTATCAGCGTGATACGCGTATGCCCCTCAAACTGCGTTATTTCGTCGACTTCGTCATACGGAAGTGGGGCGCCGGCACGCCCTGATGGCTGATGCCGCGACAAGTGGCCATACAGCCCCGCGACGATGTTTGGCTTTGGAAAAGCAAAAAGCCCGCTCAATCGATATTGAGCGGGCTGTTGCGTATAACTAGCCTGACGATAACCTACTTTCACACTGGTTGCAGCACTATCATCGGCGCAAAGTCGTTTCACGGTCCTGTTCGGGATGGGAAGGGGTGGTACCGACCTGCTATGGTCATCAGGCATGACTTGTACGGGTATCGCCGCGGTATCGCGGGCGCTACCCTGAATCCGGAAGAAGTATTGTATCTGGTTTCTGTTGTTCAACAAACAGCTGAACCCTTGCATTGGCATGACTGCCAAGGTTATAGGGACAAGCCGTACGGGCAATTAGTATCGGTTAGCTTAATGCATTACTGCACTTCCACACCCGACCTATCAACGTCCTGGTCTCGAACGACCCTTCAAGGAGCTCAAGGCTCCGGGAAATCTCATCTCAAGGCGAGTTTCCCGCTTAGATGCTTTCAGCGGTTATCTCTTCCGAACTTAGCTACCCGGCAATGCCACTGG
>NZ_JBFUDR010000634.1:0-1007 GCF_056404615.1 Massilia sp. P2_C2
GGTCAAAGCTCCTTGAGGTATGCAGTTGGTTGGTCGAGGCATTTATCTGCGCTCGATGGACTATCTGCGAAATGCGTGCCAGGTCTTCCCATCACCCCGAAACCATCACGTAAGCCATTGAAAAACAAGGAGAATTTATGCCTATCTCAGCATTGAGGAAGCGCGTATCGCACCGTGTGGCACACGCGGCCTGACGTGTCGGGCCCAACACATTCAACAGGCTGTTCGGCGCGATCCAACAGCGTTTCGGCGGACATGAAAACAAAAAAGCCGCCCGGTTTTCACCGGACGGCTTGATGGATGAAACGAAAAGGTTCAGCGCGGCGACGGGTTGTCGCTGTCCGCCCTGATGGCCTCCTTGGAATGGCAGGTTAACGGGCACAATCCCCTTGCCGGCACAGGCCGGCAAGGGGATGGAGCAAAGGGCGGCGGTCTCAGATCACGACCTTGTTCATACCCTTCAAAGTGGCGGCCACATCGATATCGGGGCCGACGAACCCGGCGCCGATCACGCCGTTGTTGTTCAGGACGTTCACGCCAATCTGCTGGAACTGGGCCAGTTGCTGGTTGACATTCAGCGTGACGTTGACGTCCTTGCCGAAGGCGCTGCCGCCTTGCACCGCCGACATCGCCTGGTGGTCCAGTTCGTTGCGATGCGGCAGGTCGTGGATTGCGATGGATGACATGGGTCTCTCCCGCTCAGCCAAGAATCTTGTTCTTGCCGTTCTGGTGCGTCGTGTTGTTCACGGTCACGCCGCTCAGGAAGGCCGAATCGTTGGCCGTCGCGGTCAGCACGTTCTGTTGCTGGCTCAGGGCCTGCATCGCGTTGATCGACGAGTCGGACGACGGGGTGTAGGTTACGTCGCCGAACTTGTACGACGGGGCAAACACGTTCCAGCCGCCGCGCACGGCCGCCATGGCGGTGCGGTCCAGTTGTTCGGCGCGGTCCAGGTCTTTGATGGTCAGGGTTTTCATGGCGTTCTCCTCAGATTGAATTCGAATGAATG
>NZ_JBFUDR010000635.1:0-978 GCF_056404615.1 Massilia sp. P2_C2
GGCACAGGGGTGCCCACCCTACGGACAGGTTCTTAGTTAAATTGCTTCAGGAAGCGAAGGTCGCCTTCATAGAACAGGCGAAGGTCGTTGATCCCGTAGCGCAGCATGGTCAGGCGCTCCAGGCCCGAACCGAACGCGAAGCCGATGAATTTTTCCGGATCCAGTCCGAAATTGCGGACGACCGTCGGGTGCACCTGGCCGGCGCCCGACACTTCCAGCCAGCGGCCCTTCAACGGACCGGAGCCGAACGCGATGTCGATCTCGGCCGACGGTTCCGTGAACGGGAAGTACGACGGACGGAAGCGCACCTGCAGGTCGTCCGTCTCGAAGAAGGCCTTCACGAAATTCAGGTACACGCCCTTCAGGTCGGCAAAGCTGATGTCTTCGCCGATCCACAGGCCTTCGACCTGGTGGAACATCGGCGAGTGCGTGGCGTCGCTGTCGACGCGGTACGTCCTGCCCGGGGCAATCACCTTGATCGGCGGCGTGTGGGTGCGGGCATAGCGCACCTGCATCGGGCTCGTGTGGGTGCGCAACAGCAGCGGTTTGCCGGTACTGTCATTGCCCTCGATGTAGAACGTATCCTGCATCGAACGTGCCGGGTGRTTTTCCGGGCTGTTCAGCGCGGTAAAGTTCGTCCAGTCGGTTTCGATCTCGGGGCCGTCGGCCACGTCGAAACCGATCGAGCGGAAAATCTGTTCGACCCGTTCCCAGGTCCGCATGACAGGATGGATGCCGCCCGTCGAGCGGCCGCGGCCCGGCAGGGTGACGTCGATCGACTCAAGATTCAGGCGCGCGAGCAACAGCGCGTTGGCGAGATCCTCGCGGCGAGCCGTCAACGCCTGTTCGATTTTTTCTTTGGCGGCGTTGATGAGGGCGCCCTGCGCCTTGCGCTGGTCGGGATCGAGCTTGCCGAGGCCCTTCATCAGTTCGGTCACCTGGCCCGTCTTGCCCAGGTATTTCGCTTTGGCGTTTTCC
>NZ_JBFUDR010000636.1:0-969 GCF_056404615.1 Massilia sp. P2_C2
TCGCCGCGCATGCCGACGTACGGATAGTGGTGCAGGAAGTAGCCGAACACCTGCTCGCAATCGGCGGCGTATTTCATCGTGTCGAGGATGTGGTAGTGCCAGAACGTGTCGACGTCGACCAGCGGCGCGGTGTCCTCGTCCGGGTAGATCTTCATCAGGCACAGGAAGCGGCGGTATTCCTTTTCGACGGCATTGGCCTTTTCCAGGCTCCAGCCTTCACCCGATTCCACATGCATCAGTTTCATCTTGATCGGTTCCAGGTCGAGTTGCGTCACAGCTTTAAACAGGTCGTTGGCGTTCATTGTCGTCCTCATTGATTGGTTGAGTACTGCTATTCCCTAGTTATGGTTGTGCGGTGAATCGACTGCCGAGAAACAATATTTCCGTGTTACATGTGATGACTTACGGCAACACACTATCAGATTTGCAGACGTGTCTTACACGTAATCAATGTAGACGAGGCAATTCACCTAGTTATTGATATTTGTCAAATAAACAACATTTATTGCATTTTTCCTATTCGAGATTTGCAGGATGAAGTAGAGCCATCCTGAAAGGATCCGGTGATATGTGAAAACGAGGGCGGCTTCAAATCACGGCGGAGCCTGAACCTTGTTCCTGCTCTTGGGATAAGGAAAGTACGGGGCCGTCGACGACGGGTGCCGACACCATCACGGTCGTGCCGCCGTCCGGTTCGCTGAACACGGCGCACGTGCCGCCGAGGATCACGATGCGCTCCTCGATGCCCACCAGACCGAATGAACCGTATTTGTTGCGCCCGCCAGGCGGCAGGCCGCAACCGTTGTCGCACACCGTCAGCGACAGCCAGCCGCCGTTCAGGCGCAGCTCCACCTTCACGCGCGTCGCGTTGGCGTGCCGCACGATGTTCGTGAGCGATTCCTGCAGGATTCGGAAGAAGGCCGTGGCGCAGTGGTCGGGCAGGGCGATCTCGCCATGGTCGTCCTGCAC
>NZ_JBFUDR010000637.1:0-968 GCF_056404615.1 Massilia sp. P2_C2
ACGCCGGTGCGGGCGCGGACGCCGGTGCGGGCGGGCGGGCCACAGGCGCCGCCGGCGTTTGTGCGACGGCCTGCGGTGCCGGAGCCGGAGCCGGGGTCGACCTCCCCAGCCACAGCGCGCCGGCTGCCACGACAAGCACACCGGCACCGAGGCCGATCAGCAGCGGCTTGCGGCTGGCCGCGCCGGCAACCGGCGCCGGGGCCACGACCGGAGGCGCGTGGATCGTCGGCGCGTTGCCGAGCTGGCGTTCGGCCTGGGCCTTCTTCAGGGCTTCGAGGATGTACGACATATCATTTTCCCGTGGCTGCCAGCAGGTGCGGCTCGGCGACGCCGCTCAACTGGTTGAGGCGCATATAGGTGCGCGGACCGGCCAGGCCGTCCGCCTTCAGGTTCTGCTTGACCTGGAACGCGCGCAGCAGGCGCCGCGTCGGCTCGTCCAGGATCTGGCCGGCCGGCGGCGCGTCCTGCTTGCCGTCCAGTTGCGCGAGGCGGGCGGCGATCCAGTCGACGTCGGGCCCGCGGTCCCCCGGCCCCACCTGGTCGCGGAAGCCGCGCTGCACCTTCCACAGCGTGGTGAATTCGCCGTCCAGGCGGGTCGCCAGCTGTGCCAGGGGCACCGTATGGCGCTCGCCGTGGAGGGTCAACGTGGCGCTGTCGTCGGTGAGGCCGGTCAGCAACGCGTAACCGAGCCGCGGGCCGTCGTGCAGGGCGACGATCGCGGGCCGGTCGAGCAGGCGCAGTTCGTACAGCCCGCCGCGGGCCTGGTAGCAGCGCAGGCCCTGGCGCGGGGCGGCATCGCAGCCCTCCCCGGCCGGCAAAGTCTGGCCCCACAGCGAAGACAGTTCGCGCAATGCCTCGCCCTGCGTGACCAGTGCCAGCGGTTTGGCGGGTGCCGGCGGCGCCGCGATCGGCGCCGCCGCCAGCGCCGGGTCGTGCGCTGCCGGCGCCTTCGTTGCAGCGGCCACGGG
>NZ_JBFUDR010000638.1:0-947 GCF_056404615.1 Massilia sp. P2_C2
ATCGGCGCCTGCATGCGCAAGCTGGCCCACCTGTGCTTTGGTGTTGTGCACACAGGCAGGCCATATGACCCAAATTACGCCATGTGAGGCTTGACGGGCGAGACGGTATCTACTGGGTCAGACCAGGACGGGTTCCGGCTCCAGCCGCACGCCGAAGCGCGCCTCGACGTCGTCCTGGATGGCGCGCGCCAGTGCCAGGATCTCGGCCCCCGTCGCGCCGCCGTTGTTCACCAGCACGAGCGCCTGCTTCGGATAGACGCCGGCCCGGCCGAGATGTTTCCCCTTCCAGCCGCAGCGGTCGATCAGCCAGCCCGCAGCCAGCTTCTCGCTGCCATCCGGCTGCGCGTGGTGCACGAGGTCCGGCCACGTGGCCAGCAGGCGTGCGCAGTGGTCGGCCGGCACGACCGGATTCTTGAAGAAGCTGCCGGCGTTGCCGATGTCGGCCGGATCGGGCAGCTTGCGGCGCCGAATCGCGATCACGGCGTCCGCCACCTGGCGCGGGGTCGGTGCCGCGCTGTCCTGCTGTTGCACGGCCTGCGCCAGTTCCGCATAGCGCAGGTTCGGCGTCCACGCGCGCGGCAGCGCGAACGTGACGTCCAGCACGACGAGGGAGGCACCTTCCGCATGCTTGAACACGCTGTCGCGGTAGCCGAAGCGGCAGGCCGCCGCGTCCATCGTGCGCGTCGATCCGTCGGCAAAATCGAACACCGTGAGCGCATGGAAACGATCCTTGACCTCGGCCCCGTATGCGCCGATGTTCTGGATGGGCGAGGCGCCGACCGTGCCCGGGATCAGCGCCATGTTCTCCAGGCCGCCCAGTCCTTGCGCCAGCGTCCATTCCACGAACGCATGCCAGTTCTCGCCCGCGCGGGCGCGCACGAGGATGGCGTCGGCCGTTTCCCCGACGATCTCCTTGCCCATGAGGCCCATATGCAACACCAGCGCAT
>NZ_JBFUDR010000639.1:0-925 GCF_056404615.1 Massilia sp. P2_C2
GTGCCCGTGTCGATCAACATCTCGCCACGCCAGTTCAACGATACCGATGTCGCGCAGACGCTGCGGGGGGCGCTGGAGCGTCATGGCGTCGAYGCGAGCCTGGTGGAAGTCGAGCTGACCGAGTCGTCCGTGATGAATGAAACGGCTGCGGTTGTGAGCGCGATCAAGGCAATCCGCGAGACCGGCATCAAGGTATTGCTGGACGATTTCGGCACCGGCTATTCATCGTTGTCGCAACTGTACAAGCTCAATTTCGACGGCCTGAAGATCGACCGCGCCTTCATCGTCCAACTCGGCAAGACCGAGGGCGGGATCGTGATCGTGCGGGCGATCGTGACGATGGCCCGCGCGCTCGCGATGCACGTCGTCGCGGAAGGCGTGGAGACCATGGAGCAGGTCGACATGCTGCGCGCGCTCGAATGCGACGAGATCCAGGGCTGGCTGATTTCGAAGGCGATGCCGCCGGCGGAGACGCAACCGGTGGCGCGCAATTTCGTGCTGATGGAGGCGTAGGGCGCCTGCCGTTGCAGGCGCGCCGTCAATGGTTCACCCAGGAGAACCGGAATGGCTCCCACGATGGCACCGGTATCTTGTCGATCGTCGCTGCCACGAAATGACATCTGCGCGCGCTTTTCAGGGCGGTCTGGTCGAGAATCGGCTGGCCGCTCGAGCGAACGAGACGTGCGTCCGTCACCTTGCCGTCGACGTTGACCAGTACAGCCAGGATCACATCGCCGGCGAGCTGGCGTTGTTCGGCGCTCCACGGCAGCCTCGGGCGTTCGCAATTGGCCGGGTCCAGCACCGCGCGCACCCTGACGGAGGCCCCGCCACCGCCAGTGCCTGCGCCCACGTCGCCGGCCCCGGTGGTGCCGGTGCCTTCGGGTTTGCCGCCGGCCACCTCGACCGGCATCGCATTGTCGACGTT
>NZ_JBFUDR010000640.1:0-911 GCF_056404615.1 Massilia sp. P2_C2
ATGAGGAATTCCGCGCCGACCGTCTGCACCCGTGTGTATTTCTCGTCGGACTGGAAAAACAGGATCTCGCGCGTGCTCACCATGCGCAGGCTGGCCCCGACCTGGGCCTGGATCCAGCGCAGGTACGCCGGCTTCTCCGGCTTGCCGCCCTTTTCCAGCAGGGCGGTCAGCTTCGCCAGCTGCTGGCCGATATCCTGCGGCGCCGCCGCGGCCGCGGCGTTCGCCCGTGCGCGCAGCCGCGCCTGCAGCCGCGCGCACGTGGTCGCGAGCCGTTCCGCCGACACGGGTTTCAGCAGGTAGTCGAGCGCGCCCTGTTCGAAGGCGTCCAGCGCATACTGGTCGTAGGCCGTGGCGAACACGATGTGCGAGCGCTCGTACAGCCGGCGCGCGGCCTCGATGCCGGACAGACCCGGCATGCGGATGTCGAGGAAGGCGATGTCGGGGCGGAACCGTTCGCCCAGCTCGACGGCTTCCACGCCGTTCGCGGCCTCGGCCACGATCTGCAAATCCGGCCACACGCTTGCCAGGCGTGCGCGCAGCAGGTCGCGCATCGGGGCTTCGTCGTCGGCGATCAGGGCGGTGACCGTGCTCATGCGTCCTCCATCATCTTGTAGGGTAGCCGGATCGTGGCGCAGGCGCCACCGCCCGCCGGGGATGTGATGTCCAGCGCGGCATCCGCGCCGTACAGCAGTTGCAGGCGCTCGCGGATATTCGCGAGGCCGACGCCGTCGTCCGCGTGCGGGTCGATGCCGACGCCATCGTCGCACACTTCCACGTGCAGGTCGGCGTCCACCACACGGGCGCGCACGGTGACGGTGCCGCCTTCGATCTTCGGTTCCAGCCCGTGCTTGATGGCGTTCTCGATCAGCGTCTGCAGCATCATCGGTGGGAACGGGGCGCTGCCGAGGAAG
>NZ_JBFUDR010000641.1:0-910 GCF_056404615.1 Massilia sp. P2_C2
ACACGCGGTCGCTGGCCGTGTTGCGCGGGTTGGCTGCGCCGGCGACGAAATCGCTGCTGTTGTCGTCGCTGTCCTGGCAGCCATTGTTCTTGCGCTGCACGGCCAGCGTATTCGACGGCGCCGGCGTCGGGCCGGCGCCTTCGAAGTAACTGGCGGTGGTGCCGAAGCCGACAAAGTCGACGACGTTGTCGACCGGCTTGCCGCCCGCCAGCGCCGTGGTCGAGCTGACCAGGGCGACCTTGCCCGCCGTCGCGCTCATGGCGATGGTGCCGGCCGTGTCCGGTGCGAGCGCGTCCGTGCCGCCGCTCCCCGGCGCCTCATGCACGAGGTAATACTGGCCCGCCGCCAGCGTGACACTGGGCGGCAGCTTCGTCACCTGCCACGTGGTGCCCGCGCTCGACGCGTATTGCACGCTCCAGTTGTTCAGCGTGACGGCGGTGCCGCCGGTGTTCAGCAGTTCGATGTAGTCATTCTTGTACGTGGCGCCGGAATTGCCGCCACCGCCATAGACCTGGCTGATGACGACACCGCCTGGTGCGGCGAACACGGGTGCCGACAGGCCGGCCAGCAAGGCCGCCAGCACCGTCAGGCGTCCTGGAGAGTGAAAAGCTGCGCGTTGTTTCATGGGGTGTCCTGGAAGGGGTGAATGCCAATGCAACACTTAATAGGAATATTAAATGCACAAATTGACAACATCATGACCCCGGATTGGTTCGTTTGAACCAATCGGTGGCCATCCAGTCAGGACAGGGTCGGCGCTTGCGGCAGGAAAGCGCATCCGCATTCAGGAAATGCAGACGCGCGCGGGAAGGTCAGGCCCGCTGGTAGACGTCCTCGAAGCGGACGATGTCGTCCTCGCCGAGGTAGCTGCCGGACTGCACTTCGATCAGGTGCAGCGGCAGCTTGCCCG
>NZ_JBFUDR010000642.1:0-875 GCF_056404615.1 Massilia sp. P2_C2
GCTCACGCTGTATGTCTACCTGAAGGATCACAAGGCCGAGACCCTGACACGCGTGGTCGACGCGGTCGAGCGCTTCGCTGCCGCGCGCGGCAGCAAGGACGTGCGGTTCCAGCTCGCCGCCGGCAGCGCCGGCATCGAGGCGGCCACCAACATCGTCGTCAGGAAAGCCATGCGCGAGATGCTGTACTGGGTCTACGGCGCCGTGATCCWGCTGTGCTACGTGACGTTCCGCTCCTGGCGCGCCGTGATCGTGGCCGTGCTGCCGCTCGTGCTGACCTCGGTGCTGTGCGAGGTGCTGATGGTCACGCTCGGCATGGGGGTGAAGGTGGCGACGCTGCCCGTCATCGCGCTCGGCGTGGGCATCGGCGTCGACTATGCGCTGTACGTGCTGTCGGTGGTGCTCGGCCGCATGCGCGCGGGCATGAGCCTGTCGGACGCCTTCCATCACGCGCTGCAGTTCACGGGCCGCGTCGTGATCCTGACGGGCGTGACTCTGGCGATCGCCGTGGCGACCTGGATATTCTCGTCGATAAAATTCCAGGCCGACATGGGCATCCTGCTGGCGTTCATGTTCTTGTGGAACATGGCCGGTGCCCTCGTATTGCTGCCCGCGCTTGCGCATTTCCTGCTTCCCCAGGCGGCCCGGGCCGAGAAGCAGCAGGCCGTACGCGCCACCGCCTGGCGGACCGCGCGCAAATAGTCGCCCCATGGCGATCACGACAATGACATAAGGAGAATCGGACATGCCCAACCTTTGGCTCACAGCCGTGCCGGCGTTGGCCGGCCTTGCCGGGCTCCACTTCTGGCGGCGCTCGCGGATGAAACCTGGCCCGACGCCGAGGACCGGCGATCCGGACTCGCTGCGCATCCTGGAC
>NZ_JBFUDR010000643.1:0-865 GCF_056404615.1 Massilia sp. P2_C2
GCTGGTGGCGAAATACCAGCGCCGCCTGATGCGCCTGGTGTCGCGCCTCGTGCACGATCCGGCCGAGGCGGAAGATGTCGTGCAGGAGACCTTTATCAAGGCATTCCGGGCACTGCGCCATTTTCGGGGCGATTCCGCGTTTTATACGTGGCTATATCGAATAGGAATCAATACAGCAAAGAATTTTCTGGTTACGCAAGGCAGACGGGCGCCGACTTCGACGGAAGCCGATGCCGAACGTGCGGAAGGATTTGACGACGCGGATAGCTTGCGAGACATTAATACACCGGAATCGGTGTTGGCGAGCAAGCAGATCGCTTATACCGTGAATGCGGCGATGGAGGCATTGCCGCTGGAATTACGGACGGCGATCGTCCTGCGCGAAATCGAAGGTTTGAGCTACGAGGAAATCTCCGAAGTGATGGCGTGTCCAATCGGTACGGTGCGGAGCCGGATTTTCCGGGCGCGCGAAGTCATCGCCGAGAAATTGCGGCCTTTGCTCGATGTCTCGGCGGACAAGCGTCGGTAGGTAGCGATGATCGTGGGCGTCCCGGCGGTCCGGCGTACCGGCCGACCGGAATTCCCGATAATGGAGACAACGGATCACACACCGGCGTGATGGAACGACGATGGATACGAACAAGAAAAACCGCGAACTCATCTCGGCGTTGAGCGACGGCGAGATCCCGGATGCCGACCAGGAACTGGCGCTTGCCGCCCTGGGCAGTCCGGACGGCCAGCAGGCCTGGGAGGTGTTTTATCATATCGGCGACGTGCTGCGCGCGGCGCCCGCGCCCGACCTGTCGCCCGGCTTTGCCGAACGGCTCGCCGCGCGTCTGGCGGCCGAGCCGCTGCCGGGCAAGCG
>NZ_JBFUDR010000644.1:0-861 GCF_056404615.1 Massilia sp. P2_C2
GACCAGCGCCGCGGCACCGACGGTGGCCGCCCCTTGACGGGGCACGACGAGGACCGGACGCCCGCCGCCCAACGCCAGCCGGGCCGCCAGGTCGGCGGGAAATGGCGGCGCGACGGTGGCGGCGTCGGGCTGGCTCACGACGACGAGGTCGGCGTAGCGCGCCTGCAGCGCCATGGCGGCGTCGACGTCGTCGTCCACGAGCCGCGCCTCGCTGGATACTACGCCTTCCTCGCGCACGATGCGTTCGAACGCCTCCAGTGCCGATCCGGCCGCGCCGCGGAGCATCTGGCAGCGCGTCTCGATCGCGGGACCCGCGGCGGCAGGTACCAGGAAGCGGGAGATCCCGGTGGGAGCGGCGCCGACCAGGTGGGCATCGGCCTGCCGCGCCAGCCGGGCGGCCAGGCGGATGCGGTCGGGCGCGGCGGGATCGGCGTCGACATGGACGAGGATGGTCTTGTAGTGCATGGCGGTCTCCATTATGGCTGTCCGGCGCGGCCGGCCGCGAGCTGCAGGCCGAGCAGCATGACGAGCGCCGTCAGCGCCGCCGCACCCAGCCAGGCGGCCGGCGGCGGTGCGAACAGCAGCAACGTGGCGAGCGGCGGCCACCACAGCGCGCCTGCCAGCAACAGCATCGCGCTGGCGGCGATGGCGCCGAACAGCGGATTGGCCACGCGCAGCGCGCCGAGCGCGCCGGCCTCCTGGCGGCTGGACAGCAGCAGGCCGAGGTTGCACAGGATGAGGGCAGCGAACGCCGTCGCGCGCGCCTGTGCGGGCGGCAGCGCGGCCAGGGCCAGGGCGTAGCAGCCGGCCGCGAGCGCCGCCGCCCACACGCCGCGCAGCAGGGCCGCCGCCAGCTTGCGG
>NZ_JBFUDR010000645.1:0-850 GCF_056404615.1 Massilia sp. P2_C2
GCCGAAGGACTGTTGCGGTTCTTCGACGCCGTGCGGCACAGCGGCCGCCCCTGCGCCCTGCCGTCGGAAGCGGCCGATTCGGTCTGGCATGCATGGCTGCGCTGGAGTCCGACGTCGCTCGACCGCTACTGCGTGCGCCACTTCGGCGCGGCGGTGCCGCACGTCGAGCGGGCGGAATTGGTCGGGAACGCCCTGCTGCACACGTTCGCGGCCTGCCGCGCGCGCGATGACATCAGGCCGGGCAGCATGCGCCTGCCCGCACTGTTCGGCCTGGACGCGGCGCTGCGCATGCCGCGCGGTCACGGTTACTGGAGCCGGGCCGGCGAGATCGTCTACGCGCGCCTGAACGAACGTGGCCGCGGCATGTGGCGCGCGCGGGCGCATCCGGAACTGGCGCTGACGGTGCTGTATGCCGCGGGACTCGTCGACCGCAGCATCCTGGCCGCCCACTTGCGCCGGCGCGAGGCGACGGCGACGGCGACGGCGACGGACGGCGGTTCCTGCGGTGGCCTGGCGTTCGCGGACGGCGGTGGCGCCTGCGCCGACGCCGGCAGCGGCGACGGCGGTTGCGATGGCGGCAGCTGCTGCGGCAGTAGTTGCGGCAGCAGCTGCGGAGGCGGTTGTGGCGGCGGCGGCGACTGAGAACCTATTCCGGTAGGGTGGGCGGCCTCCGCCCACGCGGACGTGTGCAATCCGCATACCGCCGCGTGGGCACGGGGTGCCCACCCTACCTGGTCAGCGGATGATGTCCGCCAGTTCGGCGGCAATCTGGCGCCCGAGCAGATGGATGTGCCAGCCGTCGACGAAGCCGTGGTGGGCCTGCACGGAGAACGGCAGTTGCAGGCCGTCC
>NZ_JBFUDR010000646.1:0-845 GCF_056404615.1 Massilia sp. P2_C2
TTCGACAACCGCGTCTGGTCCACGTTCTGGAATGACCGCGACGGCTGGAACGACGACTGGTTTCCGTTGCCGGGCCAGGCGGTGTTCGACCGCGAAAAACAGCAGGTCGCGGCCGTGTCACGTGCACCGGGCAATCTCGATCTGTTCGTGATCGGATTCGACAACCGCGTCTGGTCCACGTTCTGGAAYGACSGCGACGGCTGGAACGGCGACTGGTTTCCGTTGCCGGGCCAGGCGGTGTTCGATCGCGAAAAACAGCAGGTCGCGGCCGTGTCACGTGCACCGGGCAATCTCGATCTGTTCGTGATCGGATTCGACAACCGCGTCTGGTCCACGTTCTGGAATGACCGCGACGGCTGGAACGACGACTGGTTTCCGTTGCCGGGCCAGGCGGTGTTCGACCRCGAAAAACAGCAGGTCGCGGCCGTGTCGCGCGCACCGGGCAATCTCGATCTGTTCGTGATCGGATTCGACAACCATGTGTGGAGCGAATTCTGGAATGGGGGATCCGGCTGGAATTAGCGATGATTTCATATGGCTGAAAAAATACGACCGGGACATTCGGTGGACAAGCCAGCGCAGCCTGGCACGATGCGGTCGCCGAAACGAGGCGCCATCCCGACGCCGCGGGGCGAGCTTGAAAAAGCCAAGCCGTATATTCCCGAAGATAACCGGGACAACGACAACGTGACGAAGGAGCGGTCTCCCAGAGAAAACGATGTCGGTGGAGAAAAACCCGGCAATGGTTGATGCGAACGTCAGTCCGATCCGAGCGCAATGCTGCCGACCCAGCCCGAAGGCACGGCCAAGGTCAGACAGGCGCAAACGGCGAGCCGGGCATCAGC
>NZ_JBFUDR010000647.1:0-843 GCF_056404615.1 Massilia sp. P2_C2
CCCGGGTACTGGGCGCGCACCACCACGGAGGGCGGCACGACGTCCGGGTACTCGGAGATCGGCAACTCGAAGATCGAGATGAGGCCGGCCACGAAGACCAGCACCGACAGCACGGCCGCGAAGATCGGCTTGTCGACGAAAAAGCGTGAGATGTTCATTTGTTCTTGCCCTTTGAATTCTTATGAACTTATTTGCTTATTTGCTGCTGTCTGCCAAGGCCAGCTTCGTGTCCTTGGCGACAGCCTTGCCCGTCTCCAGCGAAGCGACCATCGGCACCATCTGCGCCGTGATGGGCGCACCCGGACGCACGCGCTGCAGGCCGTTGACGACGATCTTCTCGCCCGGCTTCAGGCCGGCGCGCACGACGCGCAGGCCGTCAACGACGGGACCGAGCTTCACTTCGCGGTATTCGGCCTTGCCATCCGCGCCGACGACGAACACGAACTTGTGGCTCTGGTCCGTGCCCACCGCGCGGTCCGTGATCAGGAGGGCCGGTTTCGTGGCGCCGCCGCCGATCTGCACGCGGGCGAACAGGCCGGGAGCCATGCTGCGGTCCTTGTTCTCGAACGTGGCACGCATGCGCACGGAGCCGGTCTGCGAGTCGAGCTGGTTGTCGACGAACTCCAGCTTGCCCTCGTGCGGGAAGCCGTCCTCGTTGACGAGGCCCACCTTCACCGGCACCGCCTGGCCATCGTGCGCTTCCTTCGCGACGCGCAGGTAGGTCTCTTCATCGCCGTCGAAGCTGGCGTAGATGCGGTCCAGCGACACGACGGACGTCAGCACGGCCGATGCGTCGACCAGGTTGCCGAGGGTGATCTCGGCCTTCGACACGCGGCCGTTGAT
>NZ_JBFUDR010000648.1:0-827 GCF_056404615.1 Massilia sp. P2_C2
GATGACGGGCCTGCTCGTCGTCCAGGCCCGGCAGGACCTGGACGAGGTACTGACGATCGCCGAGGCCGACGTCGACCGCCACAAGTACACCAGTTCGCGCCTGCCCGTCGGCGCCCGCATGACACGCGGTAACCTGCTGCATATCGCCCTGATGAGTTCGGAAAACCGCGCGGCCGCCGCGCTGGGCCGTAATTATCCGGGCGGTATCGATGCCTTCGTCGCCGCGATGAACGCGAAGGCGCGCGAACTCGGCATGACCGATACGCACTATGTGGATTCGAGCGGCCTGTCGAGCCAGAACGTGTCGAGCGCGCGCGACCTGGCCAAGCTCGTCAAGGTGGCGCACCAGGAACCGCTGCTGCGCCAGTACACGACGGACCCGAACTACATCGTCGAAGCGAGCGGCCGGGCGCTGCAGTATCGCAACACCAACTACCTCGTCGCCTCGCCCGACTGGAACATCGGCCTGCAGAAGACCGGTTTCATCAACGAAGCGGGGCGCTGCCTCGTGATGCAGGCCATGATCCAGGGGCGTAATGTGATCATGGTGTTCCTCGATTCCAAGGGCAAGCAGTCGCGGACGGCGGACGCCGGCCGCATGCGCCGCTGGCTCGAGGCGCTCAAGCCGGCCACCGTGCCGGCCACGGTGGCTGCGGGCGTGCCCGTGACCGTGTCGGCGTCCGTGTCCGGCGCCGCGACGACACCCGTCGTCCAGTAACCAGCGCGCTACCTCAGCGGGGCCGTAGGGTGGGCGTTTGAGGCCGGGGGCCTCAAACGAGACGTGCCCACGCGGACGTTTGCAACGTGTCGGCGTCACGCGTGGGCAC
>NZ_JBFUDR010000649.1:0-826 GCF_056404615.1 Massilia sp. P2_C2
GGACCGGTGACCTGACGATGAACGGTGTGGAAGCGGGTGCATCGTACCAACCGGGCGCATTGGGCCTGCTCGTGAATGCCCAGACGGGCCGCGCGCTGGGCATCCTGTCCGACGCCGACCAGGGCGACGTGCGCTCGAAGAACTTCCTCGTGCAGGGCACGTTCAAGACGAGCGACGCGCTCAAGCTGGGCCTGTCGTGGGGCCGCAGCGCGAACAACGACAATACCGTCGGCACGGGTGGCCTGAAGTCGAATGCCAACCTCACGGCCGGCGCCTACTACGCGCTGAACAGTGTGATTACGCTGGTGGCCGAAATCGGGCAGACCCGCTCGAAGGGCTTCGGCGGCGCCACCACGCGCATGAACGGCGCTTCCGTCGGCGGCATCATCTTCTTCTGACGCCGCCATGGACCTGCTCCGCCTCGTCATCTGCTGGATCGTCGTGTGCGCGGCCGCGCGCGCCGGCACGCTGACGCAGGCGGACGTGGCCAGGCGTTTCCCGGCGCCGGTGCCCGGTTTCGCTGGCGTGCCGCCGAACCTGCTCGTCGTGATCGATCCGAAAGGAGTCTTCCTCGACGTCGAGGTATTGGCGCAGCACGAACCCGTGTTTCTCGAAGGCCTGGGCGAGACGCCGCTGCGCGACTTCCTGCGCCAGTACCGCGGCCGCTCGCTGGGAGAGGGGATCACGGTCTGCGGCGGCAAGGGGAGCCTGGACGGCGTGTCCAAGGCAACGGCATCCGTCCGCATCGGCCGCATCCGCATGGACTGGTTTGCGCCGATGTCCCTGCCGGTGCTGCTGGAGGCAGGTCTCGTGCGCCACGTGCGCG
>NZ_JBFUDR010000650.1:0-816 GCF_056404615.1 Massilia sp. P2_C2
CCCTGGCGCACCACGGCGCCGGGCGATACGTGCACGGTCTGCACGATGCCCGACGCGGGCGCGGCCAGCGCGACGGTCCGCTCCGCGTCGACCTTGACCTGCGCCGGCAGGTGCAGCCGCTGGCGCAGGGTGGCTGGACCGGCCTTGTCGAGGGCGATGCCATTGGCCCTGATCTGCGCATCCGTCAGCGCGATGCCGATGGAGGAACCGGCATCGGCGTCGGCCCGGCGGTCGTCATGGCCGTGCGCGTCCGGTTGCGGGGAGGTGTCGGAGGCCGGCTGGCGCCACAGCATCAGGCCGGCAAGGAGGAGGGCGAGCGCGCACATCAGCGCGATCGCCATTTTCTGTTTCTTCGTCATGATGTTCTCTCAGCGTTGATCGGCGGGGCCGGCGAGGCGTTCGATGTCGGCGTACGCGCGCCAGGCGTTCTCGAGGCTGTCCCACTGGCGCGTTTGCGCCTGGAACCAGGTGCGCTGCGCATCCAGCACGTCGAGGAAGGAAAACTTTCCGTATTCAAAACCCTTCAGCGTCTGTTCGTAGGCGGCGCGCGCGTTCGGCACGACGTCCTGGCTGAGCAGGGTGGCTTCATTGCGGGCGGTCGCGTAGCGCGTGTGCGCGGCCGTCAATGCGGCCGCCGTTCCCGCCTGGGCGGCGGCCAGTTCGTCGCCGGCCTGGTCGGTGCGGCGCAGCGCGGCGCGCAGGGCGTCTTCGTTGCGGTTGAACAGAGGCAGCGGCACGGACAGGCCGACGACGGCCCGGCGCCGGCCCACCTGGTCATCGCGCTGCGTGCCCAACGACAGCGTCACGTCGGGTATG
>NZ_JBFUDR010000651.1:0-798 GCF_056404615.1 Massilia sp. P2_C2
CGCGTAGCGTGGGCACCCCTGTGCCCACGCGCGACGTGTGCGGTATGTTGGCGTTACGCGTGGGCACGTGGTGCCCACCCTACGAATTCCGGCGTCGTTGTTGTCACCCGGCGTTGCGCGCCGCGTGCACGAGCGTGTCGAGCCGGTTGCCGTCCGCGCACATGGCGGTGCCGGCCGCGAAATCCGCCTCCTGGGCGAGGCGCGTGAGCACCGTGCCGCTGGGCATTTCCAACGCTACGCGCGCGCCACGCTCCCAGGCATGGCGCAGCGTGTCCGCCCACAGCACGGGGCGCGCCATGTTCGCGGCCAGGTCGGCGACGATACGGTCGGCGTCGAACACGGCACGCGCGCCGCTGCTGCTGATCCAGGTGATGTGCGGCCGCTTGCGCGCGACCTGCGCGGCGGCGCAGGCAAGCGTGCGCGCCTGCTCGTCCAGCAGCGCGCAGTGCGACGGCACCGCCACGGCCAGGCGTTCCGCGCGGCTGGCGCCATGGGCCAGAGCAAGCGCAGCGACGGCATCCAGTGCGGCCGCGCTGCCGGACACGACGAGCTGGCGCGGCGCATTGAGGTTGGCGAGATAGACGGGCGTCTTCGCTCCGTGGACCTGCGCGAGCAGCGGCTCCAGCTGTTGGCGCGTGAGACCGCCGATCGCCGTCATGCCGTAGCCGGACGGGTAGGCATCTTCCATCAGCCGCGCGCGCAGTTCGACGAGGCGCACGGCATCCGCGAAGTCGAGCACGCCGGCGACGACGGCGGCCGGCCACGCGCCGATCGACAGGCCCGCGACCATGCCAGGGG
>NZ_JBFUDR010000652.1:0-794 GCF_056404615.1 Massilia sp. P2_C2
GCTCCGTATCGGCCTTCGCCCCGATCGCCGCGCCCAGCCGCTGCCCATGGGGCGACAAAGCCTTCTCCGGCTACCTCGGCCCGGACCGCGCCGCGTGGAGCGACTACGATGCGACGGCGCTGATGGCCTGCGCCGACGCGCCGCCGTTCCCCAAGGGTATCCTGGTCGACCAGGGCCTGGCCGACAAATTCCTCGCCGAACAACTGTACCCGGACGCCTTCGCGGACGCCTGCCGCGCCGTCGGCCAGCCGCTCGAACTACGCCGGCATCCGGGCTATGACCACGGCTATTACTTCATCTCGACGTTCATCGAGGACCATTTGCGCTTTCACCGCCGTAACCTCGGATGACGTTACCGCGCGACCCTTGCAAACCGTTTTTGCGCGCCCTATAAATTGAGTGGGAGGCGGCCCGTCTGAGGCCGTCGGTCGTCATTCCAGATCAATAGGGTTCGAACAGTTAATCTGGAACTTCGCTAACTTTGCAAGATCATAAGCAATATGCACGAGTTCATTCCGATCAGCACAGCCGACAAGCCTTGGGTTGAACGACCAGAATGACCGTAAAGGATGTTCAATGCTCGCAGCGCACCGCATCCGGCTGGACCCGAACAACGTGCAGGCGACTTGCCTGGCGCGCGCGGCAGGCACGGCCCGCTTCGCGTACAACTGGGCGCTGAGCGAGTGGAAGAAACAGTACGAAGCCTGCAAGGCCGACCCGACGCTGACCAGGCCGTCCGAAGCGGCGTTGCGGCGCCAGCTTAACAGCATCAAGCGCGACCAATTCCCCTGGAT
>NZ_JBFUDR010000653.1:0-786 GCF_056404615.1 Massilia sp. P2_C2
CACTAATACCCCAAACCCCAAACGGAATTACGGCATGGTCACTGCCACAGTCGTGGGCGTACCCAACCGCGTGAAACGATTGAGGATGGCGGCACGGACCTGTAACTCGGCGACCTGGCGGTCGAAGTCACGCGCCATGACGCGTTCACCAAGCAGCTTGAAGCAACGCATTTTGGTCTCGACAAGGCTGCGCCGATGGTGCCCGCTCCACTTTTTCCAGATTTTCCGGCCAAGCTGGCGCGTCGTCGCSAGAATGGCATTGCGGGCTTTGGCGCCGGGACGCTGGTCCTTCCATGGCTTGGCGTTCTTGCGAGTAGGGATGATCGCCTGCGCCCCACGTTGCGCAATCGCTTCGTGACAACCTTTCGTGTCGTAGGCGCCGTCACCACTGACGCTCGCGATCATCTCCTCGGAGGGAATCTGGTCGAGCAGGCATGGCAGTATCGGAGCATCGCCGGTGGCGTTGTCGGTCACCTCGATGGCCCGGATTTCCAACGTGGCCGCGTCAATCCCAAGGTGGACCTTGCGCCATTGGCGACGGTAATCGGCGCCATGCTTTTTGGTCTTCCACTCTCCTTCGCCCAGCATCTTGATGCCCGTGCTGTCGACCAGCAGGTGCAATCCCGTTGTCGTCGGCTGCGCCCCGATCGTTACCGAAAGATGCTTCTGGCGCCGGCTGACCGTGCTGAAGTCGGGAACCCGCCAGTCCAGCCTGGCCAACTCGAGCAGGCTCTGCGTCATGCCCATCGCCTGACGCAAGGGCAGATTGAACAGGCCCTTGACGGT
>NZ_JBFUDR010000654.1:0-779 GCF_056404615.1 Massilia sp. P2_C2
TCGTGCGCCCGAGCGCGGCCGGATCGGCCAGGCTGCGGCCATGGCCGATGAATTCCGTGCGGTCGCACGTGAAGGCCACGTGCTCGGCGTCCAGGTGGAAGAACGCGACGCGGCCGGAGAAGTCGGCGTTATAGGCATTGCGGGCGAACAGCGCGCCGCTGACGGGGTCCTGCTCCGTCACCACGTGCAGCGCGGACTTCGCGCGCAGGTCGCCCAGCACCCACTCCACATAGCCCGTGACGGACAGGCGGCGCGCGGCGGCGCTGTCGTTGCGCAGCCGGAGCACGATGTATTTCAGCGGCGCGTCCAGTGCCACATACGTCAGCATCTCGCTGTGGATGCCGTGCGCCGCGTGCTCGAACACGCTGTAGCCGAAGCCGTGGCGCGTGACGTACTCCCCGCCCGACGGCATCGGCAGCGCGGTCGGCGACCAGACCGCGCCCGTCTGCTCGTCGCGCAGGTAGAACGCTTCGCCGCCGCCGGCAGCCACGGGATCGTTGTCCCATGGCGTGAGGCGGAATTCGTGGGCGTTCTGGTTCCAGCTGTACGCCTGGCCGCTTTCCGTCACGACGCTGCCGAACATCGGGCTCGCGAGCACGTTGACCCATGGCGCCGGCGTCGGACGGCCCGGCCCCGTGCGGATGACGTATTCGCAACCGTCCGCACTGAAGCCGCCGATGCCGTTGTCGAGCACGAGCGCCGGCACGGCCAGCGCCGCCGGCACGACGGCCTGCACGGGCGCCGTCGGCACGAACGCCGGCGGCAGCGCGGCCTTGCGC
>NZ_JBFUDR010000655.1:0-755 GCF_056404615.1 Massilia sp. P2_C2
CAATGAAGACACCACCCTGACAGTTACCGTTACCGGCAAGGTCACCTCCAGCGACGTCGACCATAACGCCACGGCCGCCTACACCGGTAACGCAGCGGGCAACTATGGCAGCTTCGCRGTCGACGCCAGCAGCGGTGTGTGGACCTACACCCTGGACAACACCCACCAGGACCTGGCCGAGGGTGAATCGCATACCGAGACCTTCACCGTCACGGTCACCGACGACAAGGGYGGCAAGGCAACCCAGGACGTCGTCCTGACCGTCACCGGCACCAACGACGCACCGGTCATCACCAGCGCGGCGCAGAGCGGAACGGTCAAGGAAGACACCACGCTGACAGTCACCGGCACGGTGGCCTCGAGCGACGTCGACCATGGCGCCACGGCAACCTACAGCGCTGGCACGACGGGCGTCTATGGCAGCTTCGCAGTCGACGCCAGCAGCGGTGTGTGGACCTACACCCTGGACAATACCCACCAGGACCTGGCCGAGGGCGAATCCCACACCGAAACCTTCACCGTCACGGTCACCGACGACAAGGGCGGCAAGGCAACCCAGGACGTCGTCCTGACCGTCACCGGCACCAACGACGCACCGGTCATCACGAGCGCGGCGCAGAGTGGCGCGGTCAATGAAGACACTACCCTGGCAGTTACCGGCCAGGTCACCTCCAGCGACGTCGACCATAACGCCACGGCCGCCTATACCGGTAACGCAGCGGGCAACTATGGCAGCTTCGCGGTCGACGCCAGCA
>NZ_JBFUDR010000656.1:0-748 GCF_056404615.1 Massilia sp. P2_C2
CCTTCGGACGGTTCAGGCGGATCACGGCCACCTTGTCGTGGCGTTCGATCAGCAGGTCAGCATATTCCATAGGGCACCCCTTAATAAGATGAGCCCAGATTGTAGCGCCTGAACGACGCGCGTGACGTATACGGCAACCATGCTTTGTTATCATCGGCGATCGAACCACTCGCCGGCCTCTCAAGTGTCTCCGATCGCCCTCCTCCGCAGCCTCGCCGCCGACCGGCAGCTGCGCAACGTCGACTTCCGCCGTTTCTGGTTCAGCAGCACCCTGACGAATTTCGGCGCCCAGATCACCCTGCTCGCCCTGCCCATCTGCGCCGCGCTGCTGCTGCATGCGACGCCGGCCCAGATGGGGACGCTGGCCGCCGTCGGCTCCCTGCCGTTCCTGCTGTTCGCACTGCCGACCGGCGTGCTGCTCGACCGCAGCCGGCGCCTGCCCGTGATGCTCGCCAGCGATGCGATGGTCGCATTGAGCCTCGCCAGCGTGCCGCTCGCGTGGTGGCAGGGATGGCTCAGCGTCCACTGGCTGTACGCCGTACAGTTCATGCTGGGGACGGGCTTCGTCGTGGGCGGCAGCGCCGAGCAGATCTTCCTCACCTTCCTCGTCGGACGCGATGGCCTGATCGATGCGCAGTCGAAGCTGGGCGCGACGGAGTCGGCGTCGCGCCTGCTCGGCCCCGGCATCGCCGGCCTGCTCGTGCAGACGCTGGGGGCGCCGGTCGCGATCCTGTGCAACGTGGCCGGC
>NZ_JBFUDR010000657.1:0-731 GCF_056404615.1 Massilia sp. P2_C2
CGGTGAGCACTTGTGCTCACATTTTTGAGAGCAGACCGATGCACCCCGTTCCCCTGGTCGCCACGACGCGCGGCTACCCACGTGGCTATCCACAGGACCGCGACCATGCCGGCGGCTACGCGGTCGAGAACATCCATTACG
This sequence comes from Massilia sp. P2_C2, assembly GCF_056404615.1. Lineage (NCBI taxonomy): Bacteria > Pseudomonadati > Pseudomonadota > Betaproteobacteria > Burkholderiales > Oxalobacteraceae > Massilia > Massilia sp. P2_C2. The sequence continues at coordinate 142 of NZ_JBFUDR010000657.1, forward strand.
GATCGATYGCCGTCGTCGACRTGGCCGGCCGCCTGCTGTGGTCGGCGGGCGACCCCGATTTCATGACGTTCACCCGCTCCGCGCTGAAGCCCTTCCAGGCCCTGCCCTTCGTGCTGGACGACGGCCCGGCCCGCTTCGGATTCACCCGCGCCGAACTGGCCCTGCTGTGCGCCAGCCACTCGGGCGAGGAAAAGCACCTGGTGGGCGTCACGGCCATTCTCGACAAGATCGGCCTGGACGAGAGCCACCTCGAATGCGGCTGCGCGGCGCCGCTGTACTACGATGCCGTCGGCCTGCCCGTGCCGGCCGAGCGGCGCTGGCGCACGGTCCACCACAACTGTTCGGGCAAGCACAGCGGCTTTCTCGCCTGGTGCCGCCTGCACGGCGTGGATACGCGCGGCTACGTCGATCCCGCACACCCGCTGCAGCGCGCGATCCGCGCCACCCTGGCCGATTGCGTGCAGATGACGGAAGACACCCTGCCGATGGGCATCGACGGCTGCTCGGCACCGAACTACGCGATGCCGCTCGCGCGCCTCGCGCACCTGTACGCGCGCCTGGCGCAGGGTGGCGCGGACGCCCGCCTGGGC
>NZ_JBFUDR010000658.1:0-721 GCF_056404615.1 Massilia sp. P2_C2
GGCCAGGTCGAGGCCGGCGCCATCGTCGGCGAAGCGGATCTCGACCTCGTTGCCCTGCTGGCTCACCTGCACGAGCAGTTCGCCCGTCTCCGGCTTGCCGGCGGCAACGCGCGCGGCGCGCGGCTCGATGCCGTGCACGATGGCGTTGCGCAGCAGGTGTTCGAACGGCGCGGCCATGCGTTCCAGCACGCTGCGGTCGATCTCGACGCCGCCGCCGCGGATGTCCAGGTTGACCCGCTTATCGGTTTCCTTGGCGGTCTGGCGCGCCACGCGGAACAGGCGCTCCGACAGGCTCGCGAACGGCACCATGCGCACCCGCATCAGGTCGCGCTGCAGCTCGCGCGTGAGGCGCGACTGCGCGGCCAGGTCGTCGCCCGCCGCTTCCACCGTGCGCGCCAGGCCGTCGTGGAACGAGCCGACGTCGTTCACGCTCTCGGCCATCATGCGCGTCAGTTCCTGCAGGCGCGTGAAGCGGTCGAATTCGAGCGGATCGAAGCCGCGCTCGCCCGCGATCGACAGGCGCGACGCGATCTGCGACTCGGCCTGCACCTCGACCTCGCRCAGCTGGCGGCGCAGGTTGGCGAGGTTGTCGGCGAAGTCGGACAGCATGCCCTTCAGCGCGCCCACCTGGGTTTCCAGCTTCGAGCGCGTGATCGACACTTCGCCGGCCTGGTTGACGAGGCGGTCGAGGATGTCGGCGCGCACGCGCACGAGCGGCGCG
>NZ_JBFUDR010000659.1:0-720 GCF_056404615.1 Massilia sp. P2_C2
TAGTAAAACCACCTGGGCACGCGGCGACAGCGCCTCGATTTCATCCAAAAACAGCGTGCCGCCTTCGGCATCGCGGACCAGTCCGGCGCGGGCCCGGATGGCGTCGGTAAAAGCGCCCTTCGCGTGACCGAACAGTTCGCTCTCGATCAGGGCGTCGGGCAGCGCGCCGCAGTTGACGGGGATGAACGCACTGTCCCTTCGTTCGCTCAGGTAGTGCACGGCGTGGGCGGCAAGTTCCTTGCCGGTGCCCGATTCACCAATGATCAGGACGGGAGCCTTCGAGCGGGCAAATCGGGATATTTGCTCGACCACCGTCACAAAGGCTGCGGATCGTCCAATGAAGTTTTGGCGCAGACAAGCATCGATAGTCGGATCGGTAATCTGCATTGTCATCCTCCCCTGCCTGGCTGGCCTGCTTGCACCTTTGCGTTCATGGCTATCGCCTCTCGCGTTGTCATCAGAAGAATTCGACGAAGGGCACACCCTTGAAGGCATTGCGATAGCCCTCCTGCTCCTCGGGCGCAAGGCGCTTGAACTCGGGGCGCTCGAGTGCCGGGCGCAGCGCACGTTCGACGATCTCGCGCATGCGCGCATCGACCTGGGCCTCCGACGCCTTCGGATCCTTCAGCGAGTCGATGGCCTGCTGGCGAATCTCGTTGCCGCGGACCCGCCAGAGCAGGGTTTCAAAGAACGGCCGCGAGCCGCCGGCCGGCGCAGGAC
>NZ_JBFUDR010000660.1:0-709 GCF_056404615.1 Massilia sp. P2_C2
GCTGACGCTACGGTATTTGCCGTTGGTGGCGCTGATGACGTTACCGTTGTCGTCGTAGCCGTAGCTGGCGGTGTAGCTGCCCGCCACGCTGCGCACCGCGTGCGGCTTGCTGCCCGCGCCGCCACCCGGCGTCACGTAACTGAAGGTGCCGACGTCGCTCTTGCTGATCAGCTGCCCCACGGCGTTGTACTGCAGGTTGACGGTGCGGCTGAGGTTCGGGATGGCGGGTGCGCTCACCACGTAACTGGTCAGGCGATTGAGCGCGTCGCCATAGACGAAGCTCTCGCTCACCGCGCCGGTGCTGACGCCGCCGCTTTCGTCGCCGTTGTCGTCGACCCGACCCACGAGATTGCTCAGGCTATCCCAGGTGTAGTGCTGGGACAGGACCTTGGTGGGGCTGGCGGCGAGGCCGGTGGCGAGGTCGGTAACCCGGCCGGTGTTGGCGTCAAAGACGGCCTTGGCGGTCACGCTGTTGGCACCACCGCCGTCGCTGCCGTAGACCTGCTGTTCCGCCTGACCGCGTGCATTGACAACCCGGCGTTGCCACAACACGCTGCCGGCCGCCAGGGTGACGCTGGCCGCACGCGCGCCCTGGGCGTTGGGCAGCGGCGCGACGTTGGCGGTGGTACCCAGCAGCAGCTTCTCCAGCCAGCCGTTGGTGGTGTAGGCGTAGGTCACCTTCACGCCGGTCGGATAGGTTTGCGAGGAC
>NZ_JBFUDR010000661.1:0-700 GCF_056404615.1 Massilia sp. P2_C2
CCGCTTGCCCACGGCGGGCATTGACTCTCATCAATTGATTATTCTCTAGGCAAGCGCTGGCCTTTGGGCCCGCCAACTGGCATCATGGCGGGCTGTTCGTTTTTGATTTTGAATCAGTAAGGAAAGCAGAATGCCGGACATCAGCATCACCCAACCGCACAGCCTGAGCCAGACCGACGCGCGCGCCGCCGCCCAGAAAGTGGCGGACAAGCTCGCCCGCGAGTATGGATTGCAATGCAGCTGGGAGGGCGATGTGCTGCGTTTCGCGCGCAGCGGCGTGGAGGGGGCGCTCACGCTGGGCGAGCGCCAGGCCGCGTTGCGCATCAAGCTGGGCTTCCTGATGAGTGCTTTCGCGTCCACCATCGAGACGAAGGTGGCGGAGAGCATGCGCAAGACGTTTGCAGTCTGAGCCCGATTACGCGTTCTTCAGGTCTTCGATCAGGTCGACGTACTGCTGCATCGCGTCGTCCGGCGACGTGCCCTTCAGCGCGGCCCACGCGTCGTACTTGGCGCGGCCGACCATGTCGGTGAAGCCGGGGCGCTCGCCGGTGGCGTCGCCGCTCGACCCCTGCTTGAACAGCGCATAGATCTTCAGCAGGGTCATGTTGTCCGGGCGCTCGGGCAGGTTCTTCGAATCGAGCTGGGCCTGGGCGAACTGTTCTTGCAAACTCATGGTAACTCCTTTGACGATGTGCGGGTT
>NZ_JBFUDR010000662.1:0-689 GCF_056404615.1 Massilia sp. P2_C2
GTGTCAAGCAGCAGTCCTTTGCTGAAGGTGTTGCTGCCTGAATGCTGCCGGCGACAGGAAGCCCAGCCGGGCCTGCCGCCGCTGGCGATTGTAAAACATGTCGATCCTCAGCGATCTCGAGCCGGGCCTGCTCGCGTGTCGCATAGCGCCGGTATGCATGAGTTCGTTCTTGAGCGTTCCCGAGAAACTCGCGGTGGGTGCGTTATCGTAATAGTGCCCGCGCCGACTCATCGACGCCTGCATGCCGAACTAGGCCAGCAGCGCGCGATATGCATGCGGCGCAGCGAGACGGCCCGGAACAGGGCCTGCATCACTAAGTGCCGTGTCATGCGCTCGCCCATCGCGTAGCCGACGATTTCGCCGGAATACAGGTCCATCAATCCTGCCAGGTACAGCCAGCCCCCATCGGTCGCGATGTACGCCAGGTCACCGGTCCATACCTGGTCCGGCGCCTCGGTGGCGAACCGCTCGCTGCCCGAGCAGGTTCGGTGTGACTGGCAGGTTGTGGTTCGATTTGTGGTCGCCTTGAACTTGCGTTTTTGCTTGCAGCGCAGTCCCAGTTTCTTGCACAGTCGGCAAATACGATGCAAGCCAACCTGCACGCCATGCTCGGCCAAATGCCCCTGCGGCCGCTCCGGCCCGCACGTCCCGCAGGTTCGCCCGTGGGCAGCCCGGATTTCCGCTTGTAG
>NZ_JBFUDR010000663.1:0-685 GCF_056404615.1 Massilia sp. P2_C2
CTTATCGGCTGTTACTTATCGGCTGTTAATAAAGTTAAACGAGAAGAGTTTTCGGGGCTGTAGCTCAGCTGGTTAGAGCACCGTGTTGATAACGCGGGGGTCGTTGGTTCGAGTCCAACCAGCCCTACCACGTTATGCGTCGGGGGATTAGCTCAGCTGGGAGAGCACCTGCTTTGCAAGCAGGGGGTCGTCGGTTCGATCCCGTCATCCTCCACCATCGACTGTTTCACTATTCTTATCCAAGTCCRGCGAGCYGGGTTTCGATAAGTGTAGTTCTCGTTCTTTAACAATCTGGAAGAAGTAAAGTTTTCTTTAAGCGTTCAATACGTTGAAAAATGTATCGAACACTTAGGGTAGTAATCTGTTGTATCAACAAACATAGTAAGCTGAACTCTTGTTGTTATGACGTTCCCTGAYACTCATGCAGGGGCCAACGTTATAGGGACAAGTGAATAAGTGCACATGGTGGATGCCTTGGCGATTACAGGCGATGAAGGACGTAGTAGCTTGCGATAAGCTGCGGGGAGTGAGCAAACACACTTTGATCCGCAGATTTCCGAATGGGGAAACCCGGCCCTCTGGGTCATCGCATACTGAATACATAGGTATGCGAAGCGAACGCGGCGAACTGAAACATCTAAGTAGCTGCAGGAAAAGAAATCAACCGAGATTCCCAAAGTAGTGG
>NZ_JBFUDR010000664.1:0-672 GCF_056404615.1 Massilia sp. P2_C2
GGGAGAGGGTGTGGACCTGGCTGCGCTGGAGGTCGCGCTGACCCTGCCGTCCAACGAGGCCGTGCGCGCGGCCGTGATGCGTGGGCAGCATGTGGCGGGCCTGTCGGAACTGGTGGCGGCGCCATACATCGCGGCCAGTCTGCTGGCCAGGGTACGCGTGAATCCGCCGCCGCGCGACTTCTTCCTGCTGCGTCATCGTGAACGCTACCGCAGCCGCGCGGCCCAGGCGTTCGAGCAGATGGTGGGCGTGGGCCGGACGAGTTCGTAAGCGTCAGCGCACGTCGGATTTTTATTACGGCTGAGCTTGCAGATCCGGATGCCGGTTGCTATACTGCGCGTCCTCTTCACGGCACGTTGAAATTCCAAGGGAATCAAGGTGTTGCAATGCCGGGTTCGGTGTTGTGGTGAAGCGGAAAAAGAAGTTGACGAACATCGCGAAACACTGCATAATCTCACTTCTCTGCTGCTGACGAACAAAACGATTCGCAAGCGCAGCAAGGCAGTACCGAATACGAAGTTCTTTAACAATAAACAGTCGATAAGTGTGGGCGTTTGATGAGGTGCCAGCATCCTTCGGGGTGCTGAATGCTTAAATTATCAAATGTTCACGCAAAAGAAATACGTTGCTCAGCAATGAGTGACGGTCAGTATTTTGAGTGAGCGATCTGCTGT
>NZ_JBFUDR010000665.1:0-669 GCF_056404615.1 Massilia sp. P2_C2
GGTCGCGCACGCCGGCCGCGCGGATCGTGCGGGCGACGCCGTCGCGCTGGTCGGGCTGGATGTTGATGATGAAGCGGTTCGGCGCATCCGGCGGCGTGGCCAGGCGCCAGGCGGACATCAGGTCGCCGCGCACGACGGTCAGCACGAGCAATGCCATCAGGCCGAGCGACAGCGACACGATCTGCACGACCGTCGCGCCGGGACGCCGCTGCAGCGACGTGACGGCGAAACGCCAGGCCTGGTGGCGAAAGGTGCCGCGCAGGCCGCGCAAGGCGCGCAGCCCCAGCCAGCCGGCCAGCGCGAACAGGCCGAACGCGCCGAGGAAGCCGCCGGCCGTGAGCAGCGCGAGCTGCAGGTCGCCCGCCTGCCACAGCAGCAGGCCGACGAAGACCGCCGTGCCGAGGCCGTACGTGGCCAGCGCGAGCGGCTTCGGCGCCGCCTGCTCGCGCCGGATCACGCGGTTGTGCGGCACGTTGCGCAGCTGCAGGACCGGCGGCAGCGCAAAACCCACGAGCAGCAGCATGCCGGTGGCGATGCCCTGCAGCGCGGGCAGCAGCGACACCGGCGGCAGCTCGGCCGGGATCAGGTTCTTCACCATCTCGAGCAGCACGAAGTGGGCGCCGAAGCCGACCAGCACGCCGAGCACGCTGCCGGCGAGGCCCACGAGGG
>NZ_JBFUDR010000666.1:0-655 GCF_056404615.1 Massilia sp. P2_C2
GTGCACCATGTTGAACAGGTGCTTCAGCGTTTTCTGAGGCAGCGTGACGGTCGCGTTGTAGCTGTCCGCCACGGACACGGTCGGGAATTCCTCGGCCGCCAGGGTCTGCAGCGCGAAGCGCGACTTGCCGCTCTGGACGGTGAGGCGCTTGTTCAGCAGGGTCATCGTGACGTCGCCCGATTCCGGCAGGGCGCGCAGGATGTCGAGCAGCTTGCGCGCGGCGACGGTCGTGCCGGTTTCTTCAGGACCCGAACCGATATTGGCCAGGGTCGTGATCTGCACCTCGGTGTCGGTCGACAGGAACGAGACGCTTTCGCCATTCTTGCGGATGAGGATATTGGCCAGAATCGGCATGGTGTGCCGACGCTCGACAATACCACTCACGATCTGCAGTGGCCGGAGAAGCGTGTCTCGGGTGGATTTGACCAGTTGCATAAATATCCTCGGTGTTATGGGTAAAAATGTTGTTCGCGCAATATTTTGCCAGAAATCATCAGGGAAGGGCCTCTAGAATTTTGCTGAAAAAACAGGCACTTCCCGCGGGTACGTTGAAAAACCTGCTGCGCGTTGCACTGCTGTGCTGCGATGCTCGCTGTACTCCTCGTACAGCTGCGCTTCTCCCACAGCATTGCGGCCGCTCGCGACGGTTTTTCGA
>NZ_JBFUDR010000667.1:0-649 GCF_056404615.1 Massilia sp. P2_C2
GTGCGTGGTGCGTGCTGGCGCTGCTGTCGATCACGGCCGGCACGATGTACCAGAAACGTTTCTGTCCGCAGTTCGAACTGCGCACCGGCACCGTGATCCAGTACGTGACGACGGCGCTGGCGCTGCTGCCGTTCGCCGTGCTGCTGGAAGGTTTCGGGCCGCATCTGGACAATATCTACTGGACGCCGCAATTCGTGGGCGCCCTGCTGTGGGCGATCCTGGCCTTGTCGATCGGCGCCATCTTTCTGTTGTTCCGTCTCATCAGCCGCAGCGACGCGACGCGCGTGACGAGCCTCCTGTACCTGACGCCGCCCACCACCGCCCTGATGGCCTGGCTGATGTTCGGCGAAAGGTTGACCGTCCTTGGCCTGGCCGGCATGGCCGTCGCCGTGCTGGGCGTTGCATTCGTTATCAAAAAATAAAGGAGAATGAAATGGACGCCTCCCACCTTTACGAGCGGAATGACGAACGGCAAGAAGGGAGCGGGGGATAGCGGAAGGGGTGGACCCTCGCGGGCCGACGGCGTCAAAAGCGCCTAAAGTGAAAGTGTCGAGACTTTCGAGGCTAACCGGAGGATCCACATCATGAATGCTACTCGCAAAACGACGGTCGGTGTCGATACGGCCAAAAGCGTATTTCAGGTCTATAC
>NZ_JBFUDR010000668.1:0-644 GCF_056404615.1 Massilia sp. P2_C2
CGCCTGCGCAAGAAAGAATGCTGGCTCCCCTATCTGCAGTGCGTGCTCGAATCGCGCACGGTGCGTGACGCGGCGCGTGTCGTCGGGGTGTATCGCACGACCAGTTTCCGGTGGCGCCACCGGTTCGTTCCCGGTGCCATGCGCGACCGGCCGGCCAGGTTGACGGCCATCGTCGAGGCGGACGAGACGTTTCGTCTGGAATCGCAGAAGGGATCGCGCCACCTGACCCGCAAGCCGAGAAAGCGCGGCGGCGTGGCCAGGCGGCGCGGCATCAACAAGGAACACGAYTGCCTGCTCGTKGCACGTGACCGTACCGGWCAGACGCTCGACTTCCATACCGGACGCGGGCCGGTGACGGCCGAAMARCTGCACGTATGCCTTGGACCGCTACTGCCGGCCGATGTCTTGCTGATCAGCGATGCAGCTGGATCGTATCGCCGTTTCGCAAAGGAGGCCGGCATCACGCACGAGGCGGTGAAYGGGAACGCGGGCGAACAGACGCGCGGCGCGATCCACATCCAGAACGTGAACGCCTGGCACAGCCGTTTTAAAAGCTGGCTCGTGCGCTTTCGCGGTGTCGCAAGCCGCTACCTGATCAACTATTCGGGATGGCAGAGGTTGCTGGACGCGCGCCGCCTGACGAC
>NZ_JBFUDR010000669.1:0-632 GCF_056404615.1 Massilia sp. P2_C2
CGCCGTCCGCCACGTACAAGGCGCCCGGCGTCAGCTGGTCGATCAGGTCGCGCAGCTTGCCGAAGTCCGTCGCGACGAGCGAGTACGCGGGCGAGATCGGGGCATACGGGATGCCGGCATACGCGGCACCCAGCGCCAGCTGGAAGTGTTCCAGGTCGTTCCCCGACAGGATCGCGAGCGGCCGTTCGGCGCACAAGCCGCGGTCGCGCAATGCCTGCCCGATGTGGCGCGCGCGGTGCAGCATGTCGGCATAGCCGATGCGGATCCAGCCGCCGTCCGGGCCGCGCCGGGCGACGAGCGTACGCTCCGGGTGCGCGGCCGCCCCGCTGGCGAGACGGTCGGTCCAGCGCCGGGGCACCGGTCCGAGCGGCGTCACGGCGTCCACATGCCACACGTCGCCGTCGCGCCAGGCGCGGATCTCCGGATGACCGAGGAGGACGGGACGGCGCCTTCCTTCCGGTTGCAGGTCATGCATGCCGGTCTCCTCAGATCGGATAATGGCGCGGACCGGTCTGCACGGTGATCCAGCGCAGGTCCGTGAACTCGGCAATCGCCGCCTTGCCGCCGAAGCGTCCGTAGCCGCYGCCCTTGACGCCGCCGAACGGCATCTGGGCTTCGTCGTGCACGGTCGG
>NZ_JBFUDR010000670.1:0-626 GCF_056404615.1 Massilia sp. P2_C2
GCGCCCCGACCAGGTGGCGATGGCGCGCCAGCTGACCTGGCCCAGCCCGGACGGCGGCGCACTCGCCGCCTCATGGCGCGGCATGGTGCGCAGCTATGGCACCCAACTGGTCACGCGCGAGATCCAGGCCGCCCGGCAGCAATCCGGCCAGACCTTGCCCGGCGCCCTGCTGCAAAGCGGCCTCGATGCGCGCGTGCTGCGCCAGGCCGACCTGGCTCTGCTGCCGCCCGACGCCTGGCGCTTCACCGTGCACGCGGGCGGGCCGCAGGCGCAGCACCTGCGCGTGATCGGGGAAGAGGAACAGTCACAAAAGCCGCAGCGGCGGCGCCGCCGCGCCGCCCTGCGCCTCGAACTGGTGCTGGCCGACGGCACCGTCGTCACGGTGCAGGCCGAGCCGCTGGCCGACGGCGTCATGCTCGAACTGTGCACGCCGGATCCCGCTACCCTGCTGCACCTGCGCGCCCTGCAACCRCAGCTGGAAGACGCCGTGCGCCGCTCGGGCCTGCGGGTGCTCGGCTGGACGTGGCGCGACAGCCTGCCGGAAGGCCGGGTGCACGCGCGCCTGCCGTCGACCGAGGCGGCGGCCGCCCTCAGCCTGCCCGTGTTCCGTGCGATGGCCGAACTGG
>NZ_JBFUDR010000671.1:0-625 GCF_056404615.1 Massilia sp. P2_C2
CTCCCGCGGCCGCGCCGCCCCAGGCGAGCGCCCGGGACCGGGGGCGCGAGGTGGGCGCGGCGGCGCCCGGCACCTGCATGCCGTCCAGCGAGCTGAGGATGCCCTGTCGTTCCGGTGCGGCCTGCTCGTCGGGCGAAAGCAGGCTGGGCCGGCCGGCGCGGACCGGGGAGTCGCCTTGATGTTGCAAATTAGCTCCTTAAAACTGTTTGCATTACTTTACAAGAATCAAGACAATTGTGCCTTATGTTTGACATTAATCGTGCGCGATTAACACAGTTGGTGAGTTTTCGCGCATTTTCTATTGTGCGTGTCACTTTCATCCTCGGAAGATATACTTCGGGGAAATATTTTTTACGACAACAATGTGTCCTGATTATCTGGAGAATCGGCAGTGTGGCTCGTGGCGGTGATGATGTATTTCGTCGTGGCGTGTGCCGTCGGCTGGCTGGTCCTGTTCCCGGCCGGCCGCGACTTCGTGCTGAACACCCTCGCCGGTGCGGGACTACGGATGGGCCGCCGCGCAGGCGCGCTGGCACGGCAGCGCCGGCGCGACGCGGATGCGCTGCGCGCGCACGGCCGCGCGGCGGCGGTGGGCCTGGCCACGGGTCTGGCCGCGAGTTTGGCC
>NZ_JBFUDR010000672.1:0-610 GCF_056404615.1 Massilia sp. P2_C2
GCCGCCAGCACATCGATCACGGCCTGCTCGATCTTGTGGACGAACTGGCGGGCATACAGCTTGCCGCCCGGCTTGTTGCGGCGCAGGTCCATCAGCAGGTAGATCACGACCTGGCCGGGACCATGGTACGTGACTTCGCCGCCGCGGTCGGTCTGCACGACGGCGACGTCGTGCGCGGTGACGCTCAGCAGGTGGCCGCGGTCGGCGCCCAGCCCGAGCGTGAACACGGGCGGATGCTCGACGATCCACAGCTCGTCGGGCGTGTCGGGCGTGCGCGCATCCGTGAAGGCGCGCATCGCGGCAAAAACGGGTTCGTAGTCGACGCGGCCAAGCTCACGGATGACCGGGTCGCGAACGACCGGGCAGTTCGCTTGCATGGATAGGATCTTTGAAGGGATACCCCGTCATTATAAGCCAGCCTGATGGCCAGCGTCGCAAACCCCTCCTGCTCGAGGGGCCGCAAGCAACAGATCCTATTTACAAAACGATCTTGACCATCGGGTGCGAGGACAGCTCGCGGTACAGGTTGTCGAGCATCTCGCGGCTGGTGGCGCGCACGATCACGGTCAGGCCCGTATAGGCGCCCTTGGCCGACGGCCGCACTTCCATC
>NZ_JBFUDR010000673.1:0-584 GCF_056404615.1 Massilia sp. P2_C2
GGATTCTTCCTGTCGCGTCGTCGACATACACCAGCAGGATTCTTCCTGTCGCGTCGTCGACATACACCAGCAAAGTACAAGGATCGGCGCGCTTTTCGAACCACTGGTGCCGGCTGCCGTCTATCTGGACCAGTTCCCCGACGCAGGGGCGTCGCTCGCGCGGTTGATACAGTCGGGAGCGCCGGGCCGCTTTCGGAATCCATAGCCCGGCTTCGATCATCAGGTTGCGCAGGGCTTCCTTCGACAACTCCAACTGATGCCGTTCCTGCAGCTGCTCACATGCCAGCGTCGGCCCAAAGTCGGCATAGTGGTCACGCACCAGCTCCAGTGCTTTCTGCACCACCTCGGGAGCAAGACGATTGTTGCTCGGCTTGCCCCGACGCCGGGAAATCATCCCGCTCTGGCCCTCTTGTTCAAAACGCTTTTGCAGACGGCGTACCTGACGTGTCGTCAGCCCCAGGCGCTGTGCCGCAATGACCGCCGTGATCTCGCCCCTGACACTGGCGGCGATGATTTCGGCGCGCTCCAACTCCTCCATCGTAATGCTCCCGGCTTTGCCCACACTCGACCCCAAACCATTCAGA
>NZ_JBFUDR010000674.1:0-584 GCF_056404615.1 Massilia sp. P2_C2
CTGCAACACACTGAATCTTTCGATTTTTCATGCGCCGCAGAAGCAGGACGCGAACTATAGCAAACCTGCCCGCGCCCTTGCAAGGCCCGAATTGTATCCCTACGATTACATGCCGTCGAAGTTCGGCTTGCGCTTCTCCAGGAACGCGGCCATCCCCTCCTTCTGCGCCGGCGTACCGAAACCGGCATGGAAGTAGCGGCGCTCATAGCGCACGCCTTCGGTCAGCGTCGTCTCGAACGCGCGGTTGACGGCATCCTTGATCTGCATTGCGACCGACACCGGCATCGCCGCGATCGTCTCCGCGACTTCCAGCGCCACYGTCATCACGAGGTCGGCCGGCACGACGCGCGACACGAGACCCGTGCGCTCCGCCTCCGCCGCGTCGATCATGCGGGCCGTCAGCAGCATGTCCATCGCCTTCGACTTGCCGATCGCGCGCGGCAGGCGCTGCGTGCCGCCGGCGCCCGGGGTCACGCCGACCTTGATCTCCGGCTGGCCGAACTTGGCCGTGTCGGAGGCGATCAGGAAGTCGCACATCATGGCCAGTTCGCAGCCGCCGCCCAGCGCATAACCCGAGACGACGC
>NZ_JBFUDR010000675.1:0-577 GCF_056404615.1 Massilia sp. P2_C2
GGATGAGGTCCCGGTTCGACGACAGATAGCCGGCAAAGAAGATGGCCAGCGTGATCTTGGCGATTTCACCCGGCTGGAAGGTCATGGAACCGATCTTGATCCAGACGCTGGCACCCAGGACCTCTCCGGCGGAGACGCCGGGAACCAGCGGCAGGATGAGGAGCACGGCGCTGATGGCCAGGGAGATATAGGTGAAGCGGCGCAGGATCCGGTGGTCCTTGAGGAACCAAATGACCGCGATCGCGACCGCCATGGCCACCAGGGTCCAGCGCAGCTGGTTGTTGCCGGTGTCTTCGCCTACCCTGTCCAGCCGGTGGATCATGGCCAGGCCCAGCCCGTTAAGGGCGACCACGAGCGGAAGTATTACCGGGTCGGCATATTTTGCGCGGAGCCGCAGCACCACATGGAAGGCGAGGGCGGCCAACGCCAGGAGTCCGGACTGGAACCAGAAGTCGGTGTCAAACGCTTTTTGCCGGTCCACGCCCACGAGTGCCTGGGCACCAATCCCTACGGCGAGGGCGAGGACCAGGAGGACAAGCTCCACGTTTCGTCGTGGCCTGGGCACGGGGTCGATGGG
>NZ_JBFUDR010000676.1:0-575 GCF_056404615.1 Massilia sp. P2_C2
GCTGGCGGCCGGCGCCGCGGCCCCGCTGGCGGCGGATGCGCTCTCGCGCCGCCACGGCCATCGCGGCGGCGACGCGGGCGGCCACCAGGAGACGGTCGTGCGGCACGACACCAACAAGGTTGCCGACAAGGGCACGGACAAGGCGCCGGACACGAGCGCGGGCAAAGGCACGGACAAGGTCGCCGACACGAGCGCCGACAAGGATGCGGACAAGGGCACGGGCAAACGCAAGGACAAGGACAAGGACGGCGGCACGGCCGGCGACAGCGTGCAGGCCGGCGCCGATCTCGCCGCCACTGCCGGTGCCTATGGCGACGCCGGGTCGACCATCGCCGCGGCGCAGGCAGCCGCGCTCGCCACCATGGCGGCCCAGGATGCGATCGCCCGGATCCAGAACGCCATCGCGCTCAACCAGGCCAAGAACCAGGTCGAGGACGAGCTGGGCAAGGGCGTAAAGGCGCTGTCGCAGTAAGCGCCGTCAACGAGAACAAGGAGGACCATCATGACAATCAATCGCATCGGCGCGCGCGCGGCACCGGCGCCGGCCGTCGCCCCGTCGGGCGGCGGTCCCGCAC
>NZ_JBFUDR010000677.1:0-574 GCF_056404615.1 Massilia sp. P2_C2
ACCCTCGACGACAGCAAAGCCCAGTCCCTGGCTGCCGGTCAACAGGTGACCGAGACCTACACCGTCACGGTGAACGACCAGAACGGTTCGACCACCACGCAGGATGTCGTCATCACCATCACCGGCACCAACGAACCTACACCGTCACGGTGAACGACCAGAACGGTTCGACCACCACGCAGGATGTCGTCATCACCATCACCGGCACCAACGATAAGGTCAGCATTACCAGCGGCGCACAGGCWGGCTCGGTCATCGAGGACAGTGCCGCTGGGCACACGCAGTCCGGCACCATTGCCTTCACCGATGCTGACCTGAGCGACAGCCACGCCGCCACGTTTGCTGCCGCTGCCGGAAACGCTACGTCGCTCGGCACCTTCGCACTGGCACCAGTCGCCGAAGCCGCCAATGCCGCCAATGGCTCGGTCGGCTGGACTTATACCCTCGACGACAGCAAAGCCCAGTCCCTGGCTGCCGGTCAACAGGTGACCGAGACCTACACCGTCACGGTGAATGACCAGAACGGCTCGACTACTACCCAAGATGTCCTCATCACCATCACCGGCACCAACGA
>NZ_JBFUDR010000678.1:0-572 GCF_056404615.1 Massilia sp. P2_C2
CAGCATCCGGCCGTAGGGTGGGCTCCCCGAGCCCACCAAATGCCGGCATCAAGTAAACACAAAGGGTTCAGCGGATCACGTCGAGCTTCGTCCGCTGGCCGCCTTTGTACGTGAACAGCGTCAGCGCGCCATCCTTGATGTCGCCGTTCGCATCGAACTGGATCGTGCCCGTCACGCCGTCGTACTTGATGTTCTTGAGTGCCGGCAGGTACTTGGCCGGATCGGCCGACTTGGCGTTCTGCATCGCCTTCGCCATCACCATCACGGAGTCGTAGACGTAGGGCGCGTACAACTGCACGTTCATATTGAATTTTTGCTTGTAGCGGGCGCGGAAGTCTTCCATCGCTTTTTCTTGCGGACCCTTGACGCCACCCGCTTCCGCGCAATACACGCGACCTTCGCCGAGGCCGTCGCCGRCCAGGCGGCCCAGCGCGTCCGTGCACATGCCGTCGCCGCCCATGAATACGGCGTTGATGCCGAGGGCCTTCATCTGCTTGAGCATCGGGCCGGCGACGGAGTCCATGCCGCCGAAGAAGATCAGGTCCGGCTTCTTCGCCTTGATCGAGGTGAGG
>NZ_JBFUDR010000679.1:0-566 GCF_056404615.1 Massilia sp. P2_C2
GAATCGACCTATGTCGACCGCTACGCGATCAAGAGCACCGCCACGGCCGCCTGGATCGACTATGCCGGCGAATTCGGCTACAACCGCGTGAAGTCCAACCTCACGCTGGACTGGAACCAGGGCAACTGGAGCGCCACCTTCGCGTCGCGCTACTACAGCGGCGTGAAGACCCATTGCTGGCGCAGCACGATCGAGTGCAGCGACCCGGGCGCAAAGGCGAGCTGGGGGACCGACTACAACCGCCAGGGCATGATGGTCTACAGCGACCTGGCGCTCGGCTATGCCCTGCCATGGAAGGCCAGGCTGCTCTTCGGCGCGAACAACGTGTTCGACCGCAAGCCGGTCATCACCTACGACGCGTCGGACGCCCTGGGCGGCAATTCATCTTCGTCCGCAGTCGATCCAGAACGGCCGCTGGACCGGTTTGTCTACGTGCGTTACAACCAGTCGTTCTGATACGCGATCCGGGGCAGGCCCGGCCTGCCCCGGCATTTCCTGAATGCCCGCTTGGCGTTGCCAGCGGGCATTTTTACTTATCGTCAGAAGTTTTGCCTGTTGTACAAATG
>NZ_JBFUDR010000680.1:0-556 GCF_056404615.1 Massilia sp. P2_C2
GCAAGGCAACCCAGGACGTCGTCCTGACCGTCACCGGCACCAACGACGCACCGGTCATCACGAGCGSSGCGCAGAACGGTGCGGTCAATGAAGACACCACGCTGACAGTCACCGGCACGGTGGCCTCGAGCGACGTCGACCATGGCGCCACGGCAACCTACAGCGCTGGCACGACGGGCGTCTATGGCAGCTTCGCGGTCGACGCCAGCACGGGYGTGTGGACCTACRCGCTGGACAACACCCACCAGGACCTGGCCGARGGYGAATCRCATACCGARACCTTCACCGTCACGGTCACCGACGACAAGGGYRGCAAGGCAACCCAAGATGTCCTCATCACCATCACCGGCACCAACGACGCACCGGTCATCACSAGCGCGGCGCAGARYGGYGCGGTCAATGAAGACACCCAGCTCGTGGCCACCGGCCAGGTCACCTCCAGCGACGTCGACCATAACGCCACGGCCGCCTACACCGGTAACGCAGCGGGCAACTATGGCAGCTTCGCAGTCGACGCCAGCASSGGTGTGTGGACCTACACCCTGGACAACACCCA
>NZ_JBFUDR010000681.1:0-550 GCF_056404615.1 Massilia sp. P2_C2
TGTGGCGACGGCGCCGGTGGCCGGAGCAACGCCGCCAGTGGCGGGGTTGCACCGCTCGAACACTGCGCCATTGGATGCCGGGCGGGCCTGCCCGGCGATCAGCAGATCGGTTTCGTACATCAGAGGTCTCCTTGTTGGCTCTGACCAGAAATGCCGCCGCGCGTTGTCTGYGCCGGCAGCGGGGCTGTCACTGCAACGGGACGCGTCTTACGCGCGCTTGTAGCTCTGCAGGCCGGGCTTGATCGTCTTATCGTCCAGGAACTGCTTCAGGCCCTCCTTGCGGCCCTTCTCCGGGTCACGGTGGTTGGACTGGTCGACCTTCGCATACAGGTAATCCTCGTTCTGGTCCCACGTCAGTTCGCGGCAGCGCTTGAAACCGACTTTTGCGTAACGCAGCACAACCGGATTTTTTTCCAGCAGCTTGGCCGCCAGCGCGATCACGGCAGCGCGCAGTTCGTCCTTCGGCACGCTCGTGTTGATCAGTCACATCGCCGCGGCTTCCTTGCCGGTGAAGGTGTCGCCCGTCATGATGTAGTGCAGCGCCTGGCGG
>NZ_JBFUDR010000682.1:0-548 GCF_056404615.1 Massilia sp. P2_C2
CGCCGACACTGGCCGCCGGAGGCAATGTCGCCGCCGGCCCGCAACTGCAATCGATCCTGATCGCGCGCGCGGCGGGCGGGCGCCATGTGGCCGTCATCGACGGCGAGACCGTGCGCCTGGGCGAGACGTTCCACGGCGCGAAGGTCGCGCGCATCGGCGAGAACGAGGTCGAGCTGGTGCGCGGCGGCGAACGCCAGGTGCTGCGCCTGTACGCCGACGCCACCGACGGGCGTGACCGCGCCGCGGCCCGCAATGCGCGCCGCTGAACAAGGATGAGGATGAACGACAAGCGTACCCCGATGCCCCGCGCGCTGGGCGCCGCACTGGCAGTCGCCATGCTGGCGCTGGCCGGCTGCCAGACGCCGAGCGCGACGACCTACGACAATATCAAGGGCGAGCTGGCGAGCGGCGCGAACAAGCGCCCGGCCGCGGCGCCGACGGTCGACGCGGCCGTCGCCGACGCGCTGCTGCCGCCGGCCGCCGCGCTGGCCACGCAACTGCCGAAAGCCCGCCCCGCACTGGAGGAACGGTTCAACGTCTCCTTCAAC
>NZ_JBFUDR010000683.1:0-539 GCF_056404615.1 Massilia sp. P2_C2
GCTCGGGATTGCCGACATTGTAAAGCGTGGCGGTCAGCCCCGGATTGCCAGAAATGTCGAAGCCAGCAATGCTCTTATAGGCGTCGATCGACTTTTTGATCGTCGCCGCGACGTAAGGCAGCGTCAGGTCCGGATCCATGATCGTCTTGTAGACCCCATTCGGATCGCTGACGTCGAGCTCGGGCAGCCCCGAAACCTTGTGCACGAGATCGCTCATCTGCAGTGCGGTCAGCGGGTTGAGTTGGCCAAGGCCAAAGGTCTGGCCGGCATAATAGGGCTGGAAGAAGGTGGCGCCGAAGCGGTCGTTGGGAAAGCTTGTGCCGCCGACGGTCTTGCCACGGAAAGAACGATTCCACACCTGCTCACGGCATTCCCACAGATCGTAGCTGTCCGACATTGTGCATTTCTTGAATTCCGGCCGCTGCACGAAATCGGTGATGTCCTCGCCGTCATAGGCGAAAGACAGCTTGCTGGAGAGGTAGGAGATCGCCTTGACGTAGTAGGTCTGCAGCCGGTCGTAGGCGTCGACATTGTAGGTG
>NZ_JBFUDR010000684.1:0-535 GCF_056404615.1 Massilia sp. P2_C2
TCTTCGGAGAACGACGTCAGCTTGGCGAAATTCTTTTCGATGCGCGTGTTGATGAAGTTGCCGGAACCCGCGCGGCGCACGAGCAGGCCTTCCTCGACGAGGCCGTCGATGGCCTTGCGCACGGTGATGCGCGAGATGTCCAGTTCGGACGCCAGCTGGCGCTCGGCCGGCAGCGCTTCCGCGGGGCCGTAGATGCCGCGGTCGATTGCTTCGCGCAGCGCGCGCTGCAGCTGCTGGTACAGCGGCAGGTTGCTGGTGGCGGAAAGCTGGTGCATCAACTGCGCGAGGTGGGACATGCTCCGGGTTTCGGTGGGGGCGAATGATCCGGAGATGATACCAAAAAAAGACCGCTTCGCCGAGGTGGTCCTGTCACTTCGGCTGCGGATTGGAGCTTAGAAAATTCGGGGTCAGAGCACTTTTTCGAGCATGAGCTTTGAAGCAAGCTAGTTCGCAGCCGCGTGTCATCCGCTCCCATCGCATGGCGTCATGTCGAGACTGTGCAATGGCGTCGGCAGATAGGTGTCCATCCGGACAT
>NZ_JBFUDR010000685.1:0-532 GCF_056404615.1 Massilia sp. P2_C2
CCCACGAACGGGTACGGGAACGTGGCCGAGGTGCGCCTGTATGGCGCGACCGCGTCGACGAACCGCATCGCCACTGCGTCGCTCACCTCGCCGCAGGCGCTGCGCAACCGGATCGTACCGGGCAGTACCGTCAAACTGAGCTTCACGGCCAAGGAAGCGATCAGCAACGTGAAGGCGACCATCGCTGGCCTGCCCGCAGCGCTCAGCACCACGGACAACATCACCTACGCGGCCACCGTCACCCTGCCCCAGGGCACGCAATCGGGTGCGGTGACGTTCGCCATCGATTACGTCACCCAGGACGGCAAGACCGGCTACGAGGTCACCCAGACGACGGACGCCTCGTCGCTGAACCTGGTCAATGAAAGCGACCTCATCCAGAACGTGCCGACCATCACGACGCTGATCGATTCGACGACGAACCGCACTGCGGCCACGACGCTGTCCAACGTGAAGAACCTGTTCGACTCGAACCTCGGCACCGGCTCGGACTTCCGTAAYGGCTCCGGCGGATCGGGCACGGGCGCCTGGG
>NZ_JBFUDR010000686.1:0-528 GCF_056404615.1 Massilia sp. P2_C2
ATCTTGCACAGCGCGGCGGCCTCGATGGTCGACGCGATCTTCGGGTACACCGTCTCCAGCGCCGAGAGAATCGCCACGCGCGGCGCCGCGATGCCGAGCGCATGCGCCAGGTCGATTGCGTTCTGCACGATGTCGCGCTTGTCCTCCAGCGTGGGGTAGACATTGATGGCGGCGTCGGTGATCAAGAGCGGACGCGGATACGTGGGCACGTCCATGGCGAACACGTGGCTGATGCGCCGGCCGGTGCGCAGGCCCGTGTCGCGCGCGACGACGGCGTGCATCAACTCGTCCGTATGCAGCGCGCCCTTCATGATGGCCGCGACCTCGCCCGCGCGCGCCAGTGCCACGGCGGCGTCGGCCGCCGCATGGCTGTGCGCCGTCGGCACGAGGCGGAACGGCGCCAGGTCCACGTGCGCCTGCGCGGCCGCCTGGCGGATCTTCGCTTCGGGTCCGACCAGCACCGGTTCGATCAGGCCCGCGCGCGCCGCTTCCACGGCACCCAGCAGCGACACGGCGTCGACCGGATGC
>NZ_JBFUDR010000687.1:0-522 GCF_056404615.1 Massilia sp. P2_C2
CTCCAGGGCGCGCACGATTTCCAGCTTCTGGGCCGGCACGATGCGCGCACACACGCTGGCACGCGCGAGGGCGCCGGCCAGCGCCACGCTGTCCAGGCGCGCGAGAGCGGGGCCGGTCAGCACGGCGCCGTCCGCCAGTCCGGCCGCGCGCGCGATGGCCTGCGCCGTCTCCGGGTGGTCGCCCGTGATCATCATCACGCGCACGCCGGCGCGGCGGCACTCGGCCACGGCGGCCGGGATGTCGGCGCGCAGCGGATCGGCCAGCGCGACGAGCCCGACGAGGCGCAGGCCCAGCGCGGCCGGGTCGTCCGGCCACGGACCGGGCGGCGGATGACAGCCTGCCACCGCCAGCACGCGCAGGCCGTCGCGCGCCAGCGCGGACGCGGCGGCCAGCGCCGCGGCTGTCGCCTCCTGCCCGGCGCCGGCACACAGTTGTGCGATCGTCTCCGGCGCGCCCTTGGCGGCGGCGACGGCGCGGCCGCCTTCGAACCAGATGCGCACGATGGCGGCGCGCGCCTGGGT
>NZ_JBFUDR010000688.1:0-517 GCF_056404615.1 Massilia sp. P2_C2
CGCGCTGCCGTGATCGCGCTGGCGGCCAAGCTGCTGGAAAAAAATCCGGTTGTGCTGCGTTACGCAAAAGTCGGTTTCAAGCGCTGCCGGGAGTTGACCTGGGAGCAGGGCGAGGATTACCTGTACGCGAAGACGGACCAGTCCAACCACCGCGACCCGGAGAAGGGCCGCAAGGAGGGCCTGAAGCAGTTCCTGGACGACAAGACGATCAAGCCCGGCCTGCAGAGCTACAAGCGCGCGTAAGACGCGACCCGCTGCAACGGTCAGTGCCAACAAGGAGACCTCTGATGTACGAAACCGATCTGCTGATCGCCGGGCAGGCCCGCCCGGCATCCAATGGCGCAGTGTTCGAGCGGTGCAACCCCGCCACTGGCGGCGTTGCTCCGGCCACCGGCGCCGTCGCCACACTCGCCGCCGCCGCCACCCTCGACGATGTCGACGCCGCCGTCGGCGCCGCGCGCGACGCGTTTCCCGCCTGGTCCGCCATGGCGCCCGGCGCGCGCCGCACCCTGCTGCT